>CALEBT010000072.1 GCA_937942875.1 uncultured Ignavibacterium sp.
ACGTTGCGATAAATATTATAAAAATAGTGTTGAAAGGTTAGTTTCTATATTGGAGGAAGCTCAGCGAAATAGTGCTGGTCAAAGGCTATTTAGATGGTTTAGAGATGTTGGGGGTGTTACTAAAAAGTTTGGCATTATTAAAGGTACTGTCAACAATCGAAACACCTGGGCGTATGTTATGAGTAATGATTTATTATGGACATTAGTCCATTTAGCTGCAATTGAACCGGACAACCCGAATAAGGATTTTCCGGATAGGATCCGACTGGTGGATTTTCTTGAATTCCTAAAAAAAAGATATGGAATATTAGTAAAAGAGGTTCCACAAGAATTTGACTCAATTGACGCAAATATAGCAGCAAGAGAGAACTTATCGGCATTACAAAGGAGACTTAAACAAATGGGTTTATTCGAAAATCTTTCTGATGATTATGAAGCCCAATACATTACTCCACAATATCGTTATATAAGATCTAAAGAGGGAAATAATGTATTACAAAATTAAAAGACTATCGGAAACAATTTCGAAAATTTTTGAAGGTAAGTCACCGGGTCATTGCTTAAGGATCAATGACTTGCCCAGAGAAGATTGTTTTCGACTTTGTGAAATGCTCAATAATAAAAAGGACTTTAATTCATTTATTATTGTTCCATCTTTAGCAAATAAAAAATCTGATTTTGAAGTAACAATTGACACTGCTATTGAGCTAAGGAATAAGAAAGTATCACTTTGCTTAATATTTCCTCCTGGAATAGATATTCCGGCATCATTATTAAATACTTTTGAAATATTTGATTTAAAAAAGTTTCTCAAACTGATTGAATCTGAACTCCTAAATAAACTCAGCGACGAAATACTATACACTACAAAAAAAGTTTTAGAACAATCAAAATCCGGGCTTTTAGGAAGGGATCTTAAAAACGAAGATGTAATTGAATTCCTAGAAACAATAAATGAAAATCCTGATATTAGAACGATTGGCAAATCTTTATGGAAAGTAGGATTAATCCCAGATAATGGCGATTTATTTATCGAACGCTTAAAACTAAACTATGATTGTGTAAAAGCAATTGCTAAACCTAGTAAACCTCAATCAACCATTCGTCAAAGATTGGAATCTACTAAGCTCAGGAAAGGAAAATTTCTAGACGATCTGGAAGAGTTTTTATCTAAATATAATTTGTATCCAACGAAAATTTGGCTAAGAGCAATTAGTGAGAATCCTCCTTTTGCTTTTGAGAATTGGGAATTCCCCGAAATTGAATTGTCGGATTTAGAGGAAGTAAAATTAAAAAAACCCAGAAGAGGTGGTAATGGCCTTTTAGTTTCAGGTTGTGGTTCGTTGAAATGCGAAAGCCCTGAAACAGCCATTATTGCAGAATGTGGGGAAAATAAAAAAATTAATGTTGCCTGGGACACGGTTCCAAAAGAACCTGTAAATGTTGGTGGTTGGCTTGTAGAATTGATCCCTTCAAGAGAAGATTACGGAGATACCGAAATTCAAAATGATTTTCCTCAAATGAATGTCAATCCAAATAAGAGGACTGCAAAATTATCACTTGATATCGATCTTGAAGAAAATCATATTAATTGGGTACAGGTAAGAGTTGTAGCATTAGATGAAAATGGAAATTATATAGTTGATAGCCAGAACAAACCAATTGAAACTTTATCAGAAAGAATTCTTCTCCAGAGGGAAGAACTAATCGGAATTGAAGATAAACCCAAACTATTGAGTTATCCAAATTTCGCACTCGGATTTATTTCGTTAGCGATGAAATTCAGCGGAGATAAATCAGATTGGGAGCCAATTGTACAAGGATGGACTACTGATGAGGATATAAGTTTTTATAAAATCCAAATAAGTGATACACAAATCTGCAGAGTAGCGGTGTCAAATATTATTAAGGAATTAGAATCTCGCATAATTTCTGATCCAGAGAGCACAGGCAGATTTTATTATGATGTAATCGATTTAGATCAGTTCGAAGTAGATTCGATTCATTCAAATTCGCTATTCGATGAAGAATTTGTGGAAAAGACTTATTGGCAGAATTTCTTGAATAAAAGAAAAGATCTTTTTAATCGCATAAAAAATAAATTTGGAACACAAGCAACGATAGAAACAATCTATGAATGGAGTGAAATAATAACGAAAGTTAAAAATTACTCTCAAGCTTACACCGACCTGCTTGAAAATATTACTAAAGACGAAGAATTAAATGTTTCAAAAAAGAAAGAATTATTATATCAAGCTCTAAGTATTGACTCATTACAGTTAAATATAAAATACAACACCGGTAATCAAGATGCATTATTGCTATTACCTACTCACCCTCATAGGCTTTTATGGTTAGCATCATATGCCACTTTACTTGATGATTGGAAAAATCAACTTCTTGAACTGGACAATAAAAGCAGGAAGACAGCAATAGATGTTTCTCTATTAAATCAAATTCAGGCATCTAATGTCCCAGCACTAATTCCGAATGAGATTATCGATAAATTAGATGAATGGTACTTGTTTATAAAAAATATTAACTTTTTTGTTGGATTATTTTTACCTGTTAAATCAAAGGATTGGGCAAGAATTAGTGCTGATGTAATTAGATTTTTAGGTTATGATGATACATACACTATAAATGAGGTAAACGGTCTACAGCTGAAAAAAGTTTTTGAAGATTATATTGAAATCGATGAAAATGTAAAGGCTAGAGGGATAAATATTGGAGTTGTAAACCCTGGCAGTGGAGAGCTGATTGCCAGTACATTAAATAACCTCATCTTTTCTAAAAATCCGATAGATGTGAGTGATGTAATGATAAAACGAATTAATATCGCTGCTATTGCAGAAGCACCTCTGCCAGTAACATTAAATCCTCTCGAAAAGTTGAAGCAGGATTTTTACTACTCTGATGGAATAGCAGAAAAAAGCTCAGCATTATACCCAGCATTAAGTTATTGGCTTACAGAAAAATTTGAAACACCACTTTTTCCAAATGGCAACCAGAATATTTCTGTTTACATCAATGCCATTAAACCATCGATAGGTTTGTATAAATATCAGGAAGAAGATCTTGAAAATATAAATCTGTATGGACTTCTAAATAGATGGATGGCTAAAACGATTTCTGAAAGGGGAATTTATAAAACAATCTTTTGGATTCCGGTAGGCAAGGCTGCAAGATTTGAAAGACATCCTGTTGATGGTACATTGACCGATTTGATTATAGAATTAAACCGTACTTCTACTTCAGTACTTGGCTTTTTGATAGATGGGAACTACAATACAAATCAAATTTGTTGCTTAAAATGTTTAATTGGACCTGATGAAAAAGGATTTATTGAATATTTACATATACAATCAGATTGGGTAATTACGATAGATAGATTTCTTGGGCCTGAAATATTTGATAGTCCAATAGATCCTTCCTTATCCAACTTTTCTGAAAAGTTTCTGGTAGAATACTCACCTAGTTTTGTTGAAGGTTTAGGGGAACGGATGTTAGTTTCATCATCTTGGGTTGAAAAAGTTAGTGCCAATATTATTAACTACATCGATAAATATTTCCCAAATTTAGACGAGCAACAGGTTGGAAATATTGTTGAGAACATTTTAAAGGGTATCAAATTATACTCAGGGAATTTATTTTTTGATATGTTCAGATACAGTGACGATTTTAAGAAATCACTGTGTTTAGCGGTGATAGTCAATAATCTTAAAGATCAAAACTTACTTAGTAATAAATTTATCATTCCAGTTAATAATGATCTTTCAAAAAATAAAAATCTTTGTGATTTTATAGTTGTCTCAATGATGAATGAAAAACTATTATTCGAATGCTGTTCTGTCGAGTCAGTTCCATCAGAAGATGCAATTGATAGATTAATAGATACTCATAATTTTTTATATGATTTATTTACAACAGATAATAATGAAAAAATTGCACCCATTCTGGAAAGGTCAGATTTTGTAACGCAAATGAAATATTATCTTAAAAAAGCAGCTAGATATAATTTAATCAAAGAAGATAACAAGCTTACTAAATTTTTTGACCTTTTCTCTAAACTTGAAAATGGTAAAACTTTACCTCAGATTAAAATGAAAATATTTCGGATTGATTTTAATTCTGATAGTGAGAATTTAATATTAGAGAATCAGGATGATATTGAAATAGAAACTCATTCTTTAAGATCATTAAATTTAATTTCTAATAGTTTACAAAATGAAGATTCAACCCTAGGGATGATGAATGACAAGAGTGAAGAAAATATTAATGAGGAAACTCAAAAGATCTCAGATGAAAATTTAAAGAGGAATGAAGACATAAATATAGATGAAATTAATTCATTAACTTCAAAAGAAAAAAGTTCAGATTATCCTTCATCAGTAAATTTGATTCTAGGAAATGTTAATGAGCAAGAAGTTAAATTAACTGTATCAACTAAAGGTTCTCCTCACATTATTATACTTGGAATTCCTGGGCAAGGGAAAACTGTAACAATAAATTCAATATTGACGCAATTGACTAAACAAGGGGTAGGTTCAATAGTATTTGATTTTCACGGTCAGTTCTCATCTCAAACAAATCCAGTAAACAAATCCTGCAATCCTAAGATTTGGGATGTTTTAAATGATAAACTACCTTTTAATCCATTTGAGGTTGATATTACAGAACTGAATCAAAATTTTGATTTTTATATCAAAATGCAGAGTGCGGAAATCGCTGATATTTTTGAGTATGTGTGCGAATTGGGAACAATTCAAAGATATACACTATATGAGTCTATTTTGAGTCTATATAAAAACAAGTTTAATAGTAATGATGGTCTTAACATTAAAATAGAAGATTTAAAGAGAAAATTAAAACAAAAAGAAAAAGACAATAATGTTAAAAATGTATTGGCGAGGACTAGTAAACTTTTAGAAATGGAGTTTTTTACAGAAAACTTAAAGTGGGATATTTTAAGCTCAACAAAAGATGGACTGATCCTAAATCTCAAATCTCTAGGTGAAGGTACTGTGCAAAATGCAGTCAGTGCCTTTGTATTAAGAAAAATTTATAAGGAAATACTAAAGTGGGATGAAACAGATAAAATGAAACTTGCAATTGTTTTGGATGAAGCTCATAGATTATCAAAGGATATTACATTACCCTTGATAATGCAGGAAGCAAGAAAATTTGGAGTTATGGTGGTAATTGCAAGTCAGAATTTAAACCATTTTCATCCTAATGTAATTGGAAACGTTGGTACTAAAATTCTATTTAGAACAAATGCTCCAGCTTCAAATCAAACGAGTCAATTAGTAACTATGAGACCAGGAAAAGATCCAAGAAAAATAGTTGAAAACCTCAATGTTGGGTCAGCATTAGTACAAACTCCGGAAATGCGTTACGGGGAGGTTGTAAAGATGAAATATTCAGAAGAGAATTAGGGAGCTTACAATTAAAGAATTAATTTTACCATATGGTTATAAATGTGAAATTATAAACTCTAATGATTTTATAATTTAACCCCCAATCGTTTATTTTAAGATGAATAGTTTTCCACATAAATCTTCAGTATACCATTTATGAATATGGTGATAATCAGGGTCATAAATAGAATGTTGTTGGAGAACCCCTACTCCAGATGCTAGAAAGGATTACTATTTACATTACCTTCGTGAAATCGTTGAATTCACATCTGTCAAACAAAAATTGGAAATAAGAGAAAAATTACTAGAAGCATTAAAAACCTTTTAAACAATAATTTTATTTGAAATTTTAGCGATGATAAAATGGGTTGCTCATAGGAAAATTTTTATTTGTTGAAATCCACTTAATCCTTATAATCTACTGTCTATTCTTTTGGGGTTATCCTATTCATTGTTTTGAATCATCCAACCATTCATTTAATCAATCCTTAACTTGAATTATTATTAACCTCTTCCCGCTGTCTGAGATTAGGTATCATAGGGATAATTGGGAGCGACGTTCTTCAAAATCGTTTCGAGCCCCCGTACCCCCTTTATCAGACAAACAACTAAAATCAAATAGCTGCCTTATGCTCAAAAAGCATAGGCAGCTTTTTTTATTCATTAACTTTATCGGAGGTTAATATGGTACAGTTCAATCTCAATCAGGGTAACTACAAACCCTGGTTTTTCTGTAAGGAAAGCTTCGGGCTTTCAAAAGTTCACTTCTCATCAGA
>CALEBT010000073.1 GCA_937942875.1 uncultured Ignavibacterium sp.
TCTTTATTTGCTATCGGTAAAACAATACTTGGCTTTTATACTGATTCAATAATCTATTTGGTTCTGATAATTTTATCAGTAATTGTAATTTCAAAAAACTTATCAAAAGAGGGATGGGAAAAATTATTGGAATGAATTTATAATTCAAAGGTAATGAGAAATAGTTATTATATATCGAAACAAATTATTTTATCCATTTTTCTGTTAATCAACTAAAGAACTAATAAGAAAACTCGCTTAGATTTTAAGGCTCTGACCTTTGCCCATTAAATTAAATCTTTAGGGTCATATTTACACACAAACATTATTACAAAGACTCATACTAATGAGACTTAAAGAAGATAATCTATCGACAAATTGTTAATTCATTATTCTATTTTTAACTTAAATAAAAGATTATTCAAAACATGAACAAATTTTCAAATATTTTCATTTTAATAGGAATCATTGGTTTTATATTATTTATTTCTCTGATGGATATTGGAAATAAAAACATAACTATAACTGCTGGTGTAGCGATACTTATGGCATTTTGGTGGATGACTGAAACGTTACCATTATCAGTAACTTCATTGATTCCGTTAATTATATTTCCTTTGACAGGAGTATTGTCAGCTTCCAAAATTTCCGAATCTTATATTAACTCAATAATATTTCTTTTTATTGGTGGATTTTTAATTGCAATTGCTATTGAAACCTGGAATCTTCATAAAAGAATTGCTTTGAAAATAATTTTATTTTTTGGTACAAAACCTTCAAGTTTACTTTTAGGTTTTATGGTTGCTTCTGCTTTTTTATCAATGTGGATTTCAAATACTGCAACTGCCTTAATGATGCTCCCGGTAGCTTTTGCTGTAATAAAACAATTTTCTGAGTTTTCAGAAGATAATTCTAACCTTACAAAAGCTTTATTATTAGGTATTGCGTATTCTTGTTCAATTGGAGGAATCGCAACTTTAGTAGGAACTCAACCGAATCTGGTCTTAGTGAGAGTTGCAAAAATATCTTTCCCTTTATCTCCTAATATCAATTTTACAGATTGGATGATTATGGCTTTACCAATTTCTATAACTATATTAATTCTATCATATTTTTTGATAAAATTTCTCTTCAAACTGAATAAAATCCAGTCAGATAGTCAACAGTTTTCAGATAAAAATCTGATTGTCTCGGAGTATAATAAATTAGGAACGATGAGTTATGAAGAAAAAGCTGTAGCTTCTGTTTTTTTGAGTGCAGTAATTCTCTGGATAACCAGAACGAACATTGATATGGGCTTTATTAAACTTACAGGTTGGTCAAATCTGCTCAATTTACAGAATTATGTTGATGATAGTACTGTAGCAATATTTTCAGCTTTCTTATTATTTCTTATCCCAGTAAAGAGTAAGAGTAATAATGGGAAAATATTATCATTGAATGCGATAGAAAAAGTTCCCTGGAATGTTATAATTTTATTTGGTGGCGGGTTTGCATTGGCTACTGCTTTTACTGAGAGTGGATTATCAAACCTGATTGGTTCGAGATTAAAAAATCTTGGCCATATAGATATATTGTTATTAGTTTTTATCATTTCAATTACTATTAACTTTTTAACTGAGTTTACCTCAAATACAGCAGTTACACAAATGATTTTACCTGTTTTGTCTTCAATTGCAATTTCTCTGAATTATCATCCATTTTTATTAATGGTTCCTGCAACTCTTGCTGCTTCTATGGCATTTATGCTTCCGGTTGGTACGCCACCAAATACTATTGTATTTTCAAGCAGTAAGTTAAGAATTATTGATATGGTCAAAACAGGATTTTTATTAAATTTGATCAGTACGATAGTTATTTCACTGATTGTTTACTTTTTAGGAAATATTATTTTTGATTTGAGTGTTTTCCCAGTTTGGGCAAAATAAATTCACAAATTTGGTTTGATTAAATGAAAAGAATACTTTTAAGTATAATTTTTATATTGATCCTATTATTACTTAACATTAGTTGCAGAGTAGATATTATTGAACCAAATAATCCGGCTGGAAATAAAAATATTCCAGTAAAGGAGGGAAAAGAAAATTATTTTAATTTAGCGATTAATGCTGATAGGCTATCGACAGAAATGAATTTTGATGCAAATTTTAGTTCAGAAAATAACAGCGTTTCATTAAAAGTTAACGACAGGCAGAGTGGAACTTGCACACTGAGAGTAATTAGTTCGGAGAATAAAACTCTTTATTCAGCAATAATCGAGATAAACGATTTAGATATACGACAGAGAATCAATCAAGGAATTCCAAGTAAGATCAGATTGATTTGTGATAATTTTACTGGAAAAATAAAAATAGTAATCAATAAATCACCAATCTAATCAGGTACAAATTCTATGAAAAAATATTTTATCCTTTTAATTATTATTTTAATTTCAAACAGCTTTGCTCAAACGGCAAATTCATATTTTCCTGAAAATCAAGGTCACGTTTGGCATTATAAAATGATACCACTTGATACATTAAATAATCCTATTGATAGTTTAGTTACATTCAGAGTAGATTCATTTTCAACTACAGCTTATTTATATAATAAAGATGCTAAAATTGTATTAACTAAAACTGGGACTGATCCTTTTTTATATTCACAGCCATTTTTAGATACAATTTTATATAGTTTTGAACAAAATATTGGATATGAATATTTGGGAATGAATCAATTAAGTAATCTCATTGAATTTTTAAGTCAGTTTATTCAGGATAGCACAGGGGGAGTTATTAATTTTTTCAAATCATTTGAAGGATGGCAGTCTAATTATCGTTTTGCAAATACTGTTAATGCCCAATACACTATTTTGCAACGTGATACAACCTTTACAATTGATACATTAGTATTACCGTTGCGTTTTCAAATTTTAGGAAAAAGATTCAATGATCAGACGATCCAAACAGATATTGGCCAATATACTTGTAAAAAATTTACATTAGAAAGAAGACTAAGTTATTTGATTACTTTCCCACCGCCAATACCGCCGTTAGCGGTAAAAATTGTTGGTATTGTTGATACTCTTTGGATTGCGCCTCAAAATTGGATTGTTAAATCCTTTTTCCCTTCTTCCACAGTTGATTTAAGTCTTTTGGGATTAGGCAGTTTCACTATTCCTGGTTTGAGAATGGACATACATAATCCTCCGGTAACGGTGAGAAATAATGATTTTAGTATATCTGAATTTCAATTGTATCAAAACTATCCTAATCCATTCAATCCAGTTACAGTAATTCAGTATTCAATAAAAAGCCGTCAATATGTAACTCTGAAAGTATTCGACATATTAGGAAATGAAATATCAACTTTGGTTGATGAAATAAAAGAACCCGGATTACACGAGGTTTTATTTAATTCAGAGAAGATAAATAATTTATCAAGTGGTGTGTATTTTTACTTGATTCGGGCAGGAAATTTTGTTCAGACAAGAAAAATGATTCTAATTCGATAGAAATTGATTTAATATTGATGATTAAAAAATCATTGTTATTGTTTTTATTATTTTTATTAATGTTCTTACACTATTCGTGTGATCACGGTATTTCTCCGCTTCCTGAACAGCCAGAATTATCGGGATTTGAAGGAACAATTTTTTTTACCAGCACCTGGCCTGATAGTATTAGAAGAACTTATCTGGTAATCTTTAAAAATCCATTACTTCAAGCATCAGATTTTGTTATATTCAACTTAAAATATTTAAGCAAAGAAATCCCTTTTGGTACAACAGTTTACAAATTCAGTTCATTAGACACTGCAATTATACCTGTATCTCCTGGACCTTTCGAAGCAGGAGAGTATCATTACGTCGCTGTTGCTCATCAAACTACAGAAGAATTATCTCTTGCACGAAAAGATTGGTTCGTATCCGGTGTTTACTATGTAAATAATGATACATCAAAACCTGGTATTTTAAAGATAGAGGAAAATAAAATTACGAGAAATGTTAATATCAGAGTTGACTTTAATAGATTACCAACTCAGCCTCCGGGTGGATAACTTATGAAAAATTATATAATAATTTTGACTATACTCTCATTAAAATTTTATCCGCAAACATTCAATATTTCTGGTAAAGTTACTGATGTGGAGTTTAATCCAATTCCTGGAGTTAACGTTTTATTAATTAACACATCTTTCGGTGATGCAACTGATGAAAAAGGGAATTATCAGATTAAAAATGTTTTCCCCGGGAATTATGAATTGGAATTTTCTGCAATAGGTTATGCAAAGAAAAAAATAAAAATAAGTGTTATCAATAAACCACTTAAAATAAATCTTATCTTATACTCTGAACCTATAAAGACCGATGAAGTTCTGGTAACCGCTGGAAAGTATGAACAAAAAAAGTCCGAGCTTCCTGTCAGTACAGAAATAATTTATGGTTCAAGTTTAACTGAAAGAAATTTCCGGAATCTTGAACTTGCTATGAGATTTGTTCCCGGAGTAACTATGACTGAAGATCAAATTAGTATAAGAGGTTCGAGTGGATATAGTCGAGGTGCAGGTGCCAGAGCTTTAGTTACGGTAGATGGTTTACCTTTTTATACAGGCGATACAGGTGAAATTGTGTGGGAAATGATTCCAACCACAGAGATTCAAAGAGTTGAAATTATAAAAGGTGCTGCAAGTTCACTTTATGGCTCTTCAGCGATTGGTGGAGTTGTTAATGCAATAACTAAAGATATTTCGAAATATCCAAGAACAATGATAAATACGTTTTATGGATTTTATGACAAACCATACTATAAAGAATGGGATTGGTCTGGTCAGTTTAGAACTTTTAATGGATTAACAGTATCTCATTCAAACACATTTGGGGATTTTGGTTTAAATGTTTCATTAACCAGATTAGAAGATTTTAGTTATAGAAGAGACGATTTTTCCAAAAAATATATTGGCTTTGTAAAAATGAATTATAAGATTAATCAAGCTTCAGATGTAACTTTCATAGCCAATGCCTTCAGTAAAAGAGGTGGAAGTTTCCTTTATTGGAAAGACTCAAGAAATGCCTTAGTTAATTCAGATTTTGTAACTACAAACAGAATTTCAACTAACAGATATTTATGGGGATTGATTTATAAAAATATAATAAATAAAAATAGTATATTTTTTCTGAAAGGAAATTATTATCGGAATAATTTTCAAGATAACGGAACTCCTGCCAATATATCAACTTCTCATTTATACAGAATTGAAAGTCAGTTGACATCTGCATTAAGTGAAAATATTATTTTGTCATCCGGTACGGAAATAATACCTGCTAAAGTGAATTCAAGTTTATTTGGAAATCCAAAATCTTTTTCTGCAGGTATTTATTCCGTTGCAGATATCAGTTTCAATTTCCCGTTAATAATATCTCTTGGGTTAAGATATGATTACGGAAAAATAGATACACTTGAATCATCAGGTTCTCTTTCTCCAAAAATCGGTTTGAATTACAGGTTATCGGATAATATTGTTTTAAGGTCTTCTCTTGGAACAGGATTTAGAAATCCTTCTTTAGCAGAGGCATTTACTTCAACATCTACAAGCGGAATTACTGTTAAACCAAACCCAAATATTAAACCAGAAAGAAATGTTACTTTTGAGTTTGGTATTAACTATTCATTACAATCAATGTTGGAATTAGATTTGGCAGTTTTTCAAAATGAATATTTCAAAATGATTGAAGCAAGTATAGATCCTAAAGATGGTTTAATCTTTTTTGATAATTTATTAAGAGCAAGAATTCAAGGCTTAGAATTGTCTTCGGTATTTAATATTATAACTGGAATATTGAAAGCAGGATTAGCTTATTCATATATGAATTCAAAAGACATAGAAAAAAATATAACCCTTAAGTACAGACCAAAACATAGTTTTACTGGTTCATTAGAATTTACAAATTGGCATCTCGGTTTAGGGATATTCTTTAAATATCAAAGCAGAGTAGAAGAAATTGATAATGAATTGATTGACCTTGGAATTGTACGTGATGGAAAATTGCGAGTTCCAGTTTATCAAACAGATGTTAGTCTAAGCTATGACTTAATAGCTTTAAACCTTCCTTTAGCTTTTTACTTCAATGTAAACAATCTTTTTAATTACAATTATGTTGAGTTAGTCGGAAATCTTAGACCAATTAGAAATTTTTCTTTTGGATTTAATTTAATATTGTAAACCAATTTTATCTTTAAATAAAATTAGAGAGGTAAAAATTGAAAAAGTATTTAATAATTATTTTTATCTTGCTCGAAAATATTATTCTTCCGCAGCAAGCCAGTGATTATTTCCCGACTTCGGTCGGCTATGTCTGGAATTATAAAGTTACCCCTTTTGATTCATTAAACAATCCATTAGTTCAATTGGAATATTTCAGAAAAGATTCTTTTGGAGTTACAACAAATTATCAGGGCAGATTGGCAAATTATGTCTTTTCAAAAGAAGGTCCATTGCAAACAATAAATTATCAATCATATTCAGACACCAATTATTTTAGTTTTGAAGGAACAAATGCTTTCGAATATTTCAGCTCTTCCGGAATTGAACCTTTCCTTCTGCAACTTGATTCGCTCGGTTTAGATCCTAATTTCAACTTTGTAAGTTTCTTTAAGTCCTTACAAAACTGGTATTCTGTTTATAGATTTGCTTCAAATCCAGGATCTATTTATACACTTATGCAAAAAGACACTAGTTTCTCCACATTCAATATTCGATTCAGATATGCAGCAACCAGAAATTCTGATCAAACATTAAATACCTTAATCGGTGCTTTTAACTGCAAAAAATTTACAACTCAATGGGAATTTTCTTACTTATTAGGTCCTTTTTCTTTTCCATTGTTTTCAATAGAAGATACAGTTTGGATTGCTCCGGGAAATTGGATGGTAAAGGCACACCAACCTTCAAAATCAGTTGATTTAACTTTATTAGGAATTCCTCCTTTTAATATTCAGGGAAGAAAAATTGATATACTTGATCAGATTGTTAATGTCAATGATGAAAAGTTGAATCTTACTGATTTTATTCTTTATCAGAATTATCCAAATCCGTTCAATCCAAGCACAAAAATCAGATGGCAGTCTCCGGTTGGCAGTTGGCAAACATTGAAAGTATATGATATTTTGGGCAGAGAGGTAGCTACTTTGGTTAATGAGTATCGAGAAGCTGGAAGGTATGAAGTAGAATTTCACTCATCAGTAGGCAATAGGCAATTAGTAAGTGGAATATATTTCTGCAAACTGCAAGTTGGTGAATTTGTACAAACCAAGAAAATGATATTAACAAAATAAAAAAGATAAAAAATGAGATTTAGAACAAATACGGAAACAACCTCAAAAGAATTATTAGAAAGACATCAAATTGATGAAAATTTAAAATGGAATCTTAAAGATATTTATGACTCAGATGATAAATGGGAAGGAGATTTTAAGTGGGTAGAAACTAACCATATCAAATACAATGAATTTAAAGGAAAAATCAAGACATCATCTTCCTGTCTGATTGAATGTTTGAAATTTGATGAGTCAATTGGGATAAAACTTGAAAAGTTAGCTTTATATGCAATGCTGTCTAAAGATTCTGATATGCGTATTCAGGTTTATCAATCAATGGATAACAGAATAAAGTCATTGTATTCCAAAGTTCTTGCTGAATCAGCATTCATTAAACCTGAGATTCTGGAGATTGATAAAAAACAGTTAGACTTATGGATTGAAGAGAATGAAGAATTAAAAATATACAAACATTATTTTGATGATATTTTCAGGTCTAAAAGGCATACCCACGATTCTAAAACTGAATCAATACTTGCCCTTTCAAATGAAATTGCCCACGTTCCTTATAGTACTTTTTCAATTTTAACTAATGCTGATTTCAAATTTCCAATAATAAAAGACGAAGAGGGCAATGCCTATCAACTTTCACACGGAAGATTTTATTCGGCTTTATATTCGAAAAACAGACAATTCAGGGAAAGTGCTTATAAATCTTATATGTCTGTATTTATGGAATTTGCTAATTCATTAAATACAACATTTAATGGAAATCTTAAAGCAAATATTTTTTATGCCAAGGTCAGAAATTTCAATTCAGCATTAGAATCCGCTTTATTCAGAGATAACATTCCCGTTAGCATTTATATCAATCTTATTGATTTAGTCGGGAATAATCTTCAGCAAATGCACAGGTGGGCTGAATTAAAAAGAAATTTACTTAAACTGGAAAAATTAAATCCTTTCGATACTTACGTAAATCTTTTTGATACAACCTCTGATAAAAAATATCTTTATGGAGAATCAAAAGAGATATTAAAAAAATCTTTCAGCGTATTTGGTGATGATTATATTAATATTTTGGAAAAAGCTTTTAATGAAAGATGGATTGATGTAGCTGAGACAAAAGGCAAGCGCAGTGGAGCATACTCTTCAGGAACAACTTATGGAGTTCATCCGTATGTGCTTCTTAACTGGAACTATCAACTAAATGATGTTTTTACTTTTGCTCACGAAATGGGACATAATTTACATTCATATTATACCGGAATAACCCAACCTTACATTTATGCAAATTATTCAATATTTTTGGCAGAGGTTGCATCAACAGTTAATGAAGGACTTCTGCTGGAATATCTGATAAATAACTCAAATCAAAAAAAAGAAAAAATAGTTCTGATTGAAAAATACCTGAACAATATTACAACGACATTTTATCGTCAAATAATGTTTGCTGAGTTTGAGATGAAAGTTTACGAAATGACTGAAGGAGGAGCTTATTTAACTGTAGATGATTTATGCAAACTTTATGCTTCGGTTTATCAGAAATATTGGGGAAATGCAATGGATGTAATTGAAGAAGAATCTTACACCTGGGCGAGAGTCCCCCATTTTTATTATAACTTCTATGTATTTCAATATGCAACAGGTTTTGCAGCTTCTGAAATAATACTTAAAAACTTTAAAGAAAATGGAGATATTTCAATAAAGAAATATCTTGATTTTCTTAAGGCTGGTTCTCATAAATACCCATTAGAAATATTGTCTGATGTTGGCGTTGATTTAAATTCGACTTTGCCAATTGAAGCGGTCTCAATCAAAATGAATAATCTATTAAATCAACTTGAAGAACTAATTACAACAAAAGGATAAAAATGAAAGTCTATTCTAAAAGTGAATTAAATGAGTATCCTCAATCTTTAACTTATGATGATATTAGTTTAATACCAACAGAAATATCACGGATTAAATCCCGCATAGAAGCAGATACAAGTGTGAATTTTTTAGGAATTAAATTAAGACTGCCTGTTATTTCTTCCCCAATGGATACAGTAACAGGAATAGAAATGGCACAAACTCTTTCAAGATTAGGCTGCTTAGGAATCCTAAATCGTTTTGATTCTTCATTAAATACTATTCTTGATAAAAAAAGTAAATCAAATATTAAATCAGCTTCTGTCAGTCTTAATACAACTTTTGATATCATAGAAAAATTAGTTGAAAAGAAATTGATTATATGTATTGATACTGCAAATGCTAATAACAAGGAAGTTCTAAAAAAATGTGAATTAATTAAAAAGAAATTCGATACAAAAATAATCATAGGAAATATTGCTCACGGAGACACACTTCAGGATTTAGAAAATGCTGGCGCCGATGCTGTTAGAGTAGGAATTGGAAGCGGAAGTGTTTGTACCACTTCAATTCAAACCGGTATCGGAATAGGTCAGGTTTCCTCTCTTCTGAATGTTTATTTTTACAGAAAAAACAAGAATTTGAAAATTAAAATTATTGCGGATGGTGGAATTAAAAGCCCCGGTGATATTGCAAAAGCAATTGCATTAGGTGCAGATGCAGTTATGTTAGGAAGAATGCTTTCAGGTACAAAAGAAACTCCCGGTGAGGTAATTAAATACAAAGGACAACTTTGGAAAAAATATCGTGGCTCTGCTTCTTTTGGTGTTAAAATGAAAAATGAATTTATTGAAGGTGAAGAAACTATGGTTGCATATAAAGGAACAGTAGAAAATGTTATTAACGCAATATCTGATGGTTTAAGAAGCTCAATGAGCTATATGAATTGCTTAAATATTAATGAATTGAAAAAGGTTGAGACTTTTGCGGTCTTGAGTAACAGTTCTTATTTGGAAAGATTACCAAAGATATAAAGTTAAATAAATATAAGGAGGTACTATGCGTTACTCTATTTTTTTGTTGATTCTTATGGTTATAACAAATTTCACCTATGCTCAAAATGATAAAATGAATTTGGATGAGCAGATGAAAATCTGGATGGAATATTCAACCCCCAGTAAAGCACATCAGAGCTTTGCAAAATATGTCGGAGACTGGAAAGTAACATCCAAAATGTGGCAGGAACCTGATACAGAACCTGTTATATCTGAAGGTACAGTAAATATGAAAATGTTATTAGGAGGTCGTTATCTTAAAACAGCATATTATGCAAATTATATGGGAATGCCTTTTGAAGGAATTGCAGTTGACGCTTACGATAATGCAAAAAAACAATATATAAGTATTTGGATGGACAATTTTGGAACAGGTATATCAATAATGTATGGTAAAAGTGATGATGACGGAAAAACAGTTTTTTATGAAGGAATTATGTTTGACCCGATGCAGAATAAAGATGTAAAGGTTAAGTCTATTGTTAACTATATTAGTGAAAATGATATTTTAATGGAAATGTATGGCTATTATAATAATATTGAATTCAAGTCTATGGAGATGAGATATTCGAGATAATTACCGTTGAGAAATCTTAAGGAAAAATTAGAATACTACTATAAGTTTTACAATAAATCTAAAATTGAATCTGACCCTGTTCAGTTTCCTCATAGGTTTACCAATAGTGAAGATATTGAAGTGATGGCTTTCATTGCTTCAATATTTGCTTATGGTAAGATTGAGCAAATTATAACTAGTTTGGAAAAATTCTTTTCAATCTCAGAAAATCAGCCCTATGAATTTTTACTAAACTTCAATGAAAAACAGAAGATAAATTTTAATCACAGGTTATATGATAGTACAGATATTAAAAATCTTTTTTTTATAATAAAGTACATATTAAAAAAACATAAATCTATTAAGAGATTGTTTTTAATCGGATATTCTGACAATCACTTAAATGTTAAACAAGCTTTATCAGAGTTCTCCAAAAGAATATTGAGTTATTATGAAGAGAATTCATTAAAGATTAATCACGCTGTAAAATTTATGTTTCCTGCTCCGGAAAAGGGAAGTGCCTGTAAGAGAATAAATTTATTCCTTCGTTGGATGGTAAGAAAAGATAAAATTGATTTTGGTCTTTGGTCAGAAATTCCCAAAAACAAATTGATAATTCCTGTTGATACTCATATTGCAAGAATCAGTAAAAGATTGAATTTTACAAAAAGGCAAAATGTCAGTTGGAAAATGGCTGAAGAAATAACAGAAAATCTGAAAAAGTATGATCCTGATGATCCAATTAAATATGATTTTTCACTTTGTCACATTGGAATGAGAAAAAGAAAATTTTAATTATACATTCTGGATTATAAATTATTCTTTATTTTATAGAAATTATCAAGTGAATAATTAAATTTGCAAAAATAAAAAACACTTTTCTTTACATAATTAAGTTATCTTCCATTTATAGGAGTAGCATTATGTCAGATCAAAAACGTTTCGTTCCTTTCGTCTCACCCGAGACAAATATGGCTGAATTTACAATACGTGCAGTTGTTATTGGACTTATAATGTCTGTTGTTTTAGGGGCAGCAAACGCATACCTGGGATTAAAAGCAGGTATGACAATAGCTGCAACTTATCCTGCTGCAGTAATTGGAATGGCTGTTTTAAGAATTTTTAAGGGGTCAATTCTTGAAGAAAATTTTGCTCGTACTGTTGGTTCAATTGGTGAATCAGTAGCTGCCGGAGCAATTTTTACTATACCGGCTTTTATGATAGCTGGAGTATGGCAGGAATTCTGGTCTGTCCAACATTATCTTGAAGCAACTGCGATAATGTTCGTTGGTGGAGTTGTGGGAATTTTGTTTGTTACTATTCTTCGAAGAGTTATGGTAGAAGATAAAGAACTTCCGTTTCCTGAATCAGTTGCAGCTTCTGAAATTCATAAAGCTGGAAGAAGCGGTAAAAGCGGAGCAAAATTTTTATTCTGGGCAATGGGTCTTGGGGCTTTAATACAAATTCTGAAACAAGTACAGTTTTTTGCAGCCACGTGGGAAAAATTTATTCATTTCGCAAAACAAAAAATTACTTTTGCTAATGGTGCGACTGTTGAAGCAGGTGGCGGTGGATTGTTAAGTACCCCGGGAGTAAGTCCTGCATATATGGGAGTTGGTTACATTATTGGTCCAAATCTCGCTGCATTGAATTTCACAGGAGGTTTATTAGCCTGGGGATTATTCGTTCCATTATTGCTTTACTTCCTTGGTCCGGAAATGCTCGCTTCATTGCAAGCAAATGGTTTGCAGCAAGCAACAGACGAAACCTGGGTTGGATTAGCAAATCAGGTTTGGAGAACAATAGTTCGTCCTATAGCAATTGGTGGAATGTTAATGTCTGCAGCATTCACTCTTTACAGAATGAGAAAAAGTTTAGGTGCTGGTTTAAGCAGAGCAATTGGAGATGTTAAAAAAGCTGCTTCAGGTTCTTCTCAGGAAGAAATAAGGACCGAAAAAGATATGCCTTTCAAATGGGTTTTCATTGGTTTGGCATTAGCATCAGTAGCAACCTTTATAATATATAATTATTTTGCTGATGATATGTTAGCAGCGTTGGTCGCCACAATTGTAATGATTGTTGCCGGCTTTTTCTTTGCTGCGGTTTCAGGTTACTTAGTTGGATTAATAGGTTCAAGCAATAATCCTATCTCAGGTTTAACAATTTCAACTTTAATAATAGCAGCTATTCTAATGGTTGCATTGGGTGTTACAGGAATGCCGGGTATTGCTGCTGTATTAGGTGTAGCAGCGGTAATCTGTGTCGCTGCAGCAGTTGCTGGTGAGATGTTGCAGGATTTAAAAGTTGGACATATTCTGGGTGGTACTCCTTGGAAAATGCAAGTAGGAGATTTGTTCGGAATTCTTTTATCGGCTGCTGTTATGTTTTTCCCGCTTTTAATATTACATCAAGGTGATATTAATACTGGTGGAACAGGATTAGGAGGTAAAGCTTATCCAGCACCACAAGCTAGCTTAATGGCAATTCTTGCAAAAGGAATAGTTGGTGGCGATATGGCTTGGCCTTTAATTATTGTCGGTATTTTAATGGCAATCGGATTTATTTTATTGAAAGTTAAAAGTCCTATGCTTGTTTGTGTGGGAATGTATCTTCCTCTTGAAACTTCTTTTGCAATTTTTATTGGTGGTTTAATAAAAGGAATTCTTGATAAAATTTCCGAAAGAAGAAAATTAAACGATGCTCAGAAAGCAAGAGTAGAAAATAATGGAGTCCTTCTCGCATCTGGACTTATAGCTGGTGAGGCTTTAGTCGGTTTATTATTTGCGTTCTTTGCTGTAGTTGAAATTCAGACTCCAAAAATATTTGAAACACCATCATTTTTGGTTAGCATATTAGTTTTCGTTGTTGTTGCTTATGTTTTGATTTCAACACCGTTGAAAAATGCAGGAAGACCAGATGAACCTGCACCACCGAGTGCTATGGCTTAATTGAATATT
>CALEBT010000074.1 GCA_937942875.1 uncultured Ignavibacterium sp.
GATAGATGGGATAGTTGGGGAGCAATTATTTATAAATAATTTTATGGATTAACCTTGTTTATTTTCAGCAAAATCATTGATAAAGCTCGCCATATAAAGAATGCTGGTCTTTACAAATCAGCTTTAATTTATGCAAATAAAAAAAACATAATTCTATTATATATTTCATTTGATTTTGTAGAAGCACACGAAAGCAAACCTTTTTCAAATTTTGATATTGGTTTATGAGGAAGTTTTCTCGTAGAGCTTAAAACGAATCTCATATACTCGTTCAGATTGAAAGCATCTACAGGATATTTCAGAACAATTCAACCACACTCTTATAATAATACTGTAAGAAAATACTCTGAAAATACTATCGAGATTCTTCCCAAAAATTTTGATTCTAAATATAATTTAGTATGTAAAAGTTATGATATTTTTCCGATTGCATTAGGTATTCAATATAATTTCAGTCAAAGTATTTTCTCACCTTACCCTATAATAGAGTTAGCTTATAACTTTATCAATGCATCCATAGAGACTTTGCCGCCCGAAGTCTGGACTTATAAATCAATAGATGAGATTCCTGCTGAATTTAAGTAAACCAAAAATTGAAAAACTACGGGGTAATTCATACGGAATTATGTCAGGAGCAAATACAATATATCAATTTCCTTCAAAATAGAATCTTTATATTAAATACTTATTCAAATACGATAATGAGATAATCAATACGGTCAATTTCATTTTAGGAATAAATTTTAAGTAAAAGAGAAATTTATTCATTGTGTGTAATAGCTCGAGAGAGAGTTTTTGAATGATAGCATTCTTAGAATTTTTAGATTCAAGGGGTTTTGAGTTATTAAGAGTACCCGCTTCAGCTCGGAGAGGTGAGATTATTTTAATTTTTAACAATAGGAGAACTCAAAATTTGTTAAATAAATTTAGTCTCCTGTAGTCATACAACCTAAACTTTAAGTAAACACCTTTTATAGACAAGGGGCTGTCCAAAAAGTAATCTTGTCATTAAGAATGGGACGAAGTAATTTCTTTTTCTTTAAGAAAACAAAAGATTGTTTCGTCTGGCAAAGCCATCCTCGCAATGACGAATTCTATTCTCTTTGGACAGCCCCTTTTTAATGATGAAAAATTCTAATTTTAGTTATTTCAAATCACCAGTAATTGGTTTGACGACTAATTCTTCAACAACTGCATTCCCTTCTTGAAGGTATGCCCAGACTATCGTTCTTGCTACATCATTTGAGCTCATCATTTGCGAACCGAAATCATCCCTGATTTTCTTTGGCCACATCTGAGTTTCAGTTGCACCTGGAAGGATATTTATGACCCGGATATTATGTCTTCTAACTTCTTCACGGAGGGAATTAGTGTAAGCTAATAATCCCGCTTTTGAGGCTGAATATACAGAGCTTTTCGTATAAACCTGCTTTGCAACTACTGAAAGAACGTTAATTATTGTACCGCCGCCATTTTCAATGAAGTGAGGTAACACAGTTTTTATAGTATAAATTGACCCCAACAAGTTGGTGCTAATAATATCATCAATTTCCCGTATTGAATTTTCTTCTGCCAATTTAAAGGTGGTTATGCCAGCATTATTTATCAGGCATCCCAATTTATTCTTTGATAAAATTTTCTTGAATGTGTTATCTACATTAGAATTTGAGGCTACATTGCAGGGCATAATTTCGACGCTTTGTTCATCTGGTAATTCGTTATTCAGTCTTTCTAGATCAACACTATTTCTGGACGAAGCAAAAACTTTAAAGCCGATTTTAGCAAATTCAATGGCTGTTTCTTTTCCTATTCCACTGCTTGCACCTGTAATCCAGATGCCAAGATTTTTATCCATTATACTTTTTCCATTTTAATAAGATTTAAAAATTCGTTTCGGGTTTTTTCATCTTCTTTAAAGACACCTATCATAGCACTAGCAGTTGCAGATGAATTTTGCTTTTCAACTCCCCGCATCATCATACACATATGATATGCTTCCGAAACAACAGCAACACCACGAGGTTCAAGAAATTTATTTAGTGTATCAGCTATCTGTTGTGTCATCCTCTCCTGAACCTGAAGCCTTCTTGCAAAAATTTCAGCTATTCTGGGAATTTTGCTTAAACCAACAATTTTCCCATTAGGTATGTAAGCAACGTGCACTTTTCCATAAAAAGGAAGCAAATGATGTTCGCACAAACTATAAAAGTCTATGTTTTTAACTAAAACCATTTCGTCATATTTCTCTGAGAAAATTGCATTATTAAGAACCTCTCTGATATTTATTTTATATCCTGAGCAAAGAAATTCATACGCTTTTGCAACTCTTTTTGGTGTGTTTATCAAACCTTCTCTTGACGGGTCTTCTCCTATTTCTAAAAGCAAATCTTTGATAAGATTTTGAATTTTATTCTGGTTCAAAATTATCCTCTATATTCAAAGTAATTGTTTTCAGTTTCATAAAGTTTTATTGAAAAAAGTTTTCCATTTGGAATTTTATCTTCAAGCTGCTTCCATAAAGCGATACAAATATTTTCAGAAGTGGGAATAATTCCCTTCATAAATTGAGTATCAACATTTAAGTTCTTATGATCCACGTGTATGATAATTTCGTTTTGGATAATTTCCTTTAGTTTTTTCAAATCCAGAACGAAACCGGTGTAAGGATCAACTTCACCGGCTACAGTAATTTCGATTGTATAATTATGACCGTGTCCATTAGGATTGCTGCACTTACCAAATAATTTATAGTTTTCTTCATCAGATAATTCTGGTCTGTATAATCTATGTGATGCAGCGAATGTTTCTCTTCTTGTAATGTATATCATATCAAACTGCTTTTAATGCTTCAATTACTTCGTTATGATGATTGGGGACTTTAACCTTCTCAAATACCTTTTTAACTT
This sequence comes from uncultured Ignavibacterium sp., assembly GCA_937942875.1. Taxonomy (GTDB): domain Bacteria; phylum Bacteroidota; class Ignavibacteria; order Ignavibacteriales; family Ignavibacteriaceae; genus Ignavibacterium. Next base: position 2,907 of record CALEBT010000074.1, read on the forward strand.
TTCCATCTTTTCCTATTATGTATGTGGTTCTTTCAACTCCCATATATTTTTTACCGTACATACTTTTTTCTTTCCAGACTCCATACTTTTCAAGAACCTTTTTCTCAGTATCTGCAAGAAGATCGAATTGAAGATTATATTTATCGGCAAATTTTTTATGCGATTCAACAGAGTCAGGACTAATTCCTATTACAACAGAATCAAGATTTTCTAATTTAGGGAAACTATCTCTGAAGTTACAGGCTTCAGTGGTACACCCACTGGTGTTATCTTTGGGATAAAAATATAGAATAACATTTTTCCCAAGGAAATCTGAGAGCTTAACCTTTTTCCCGTCCTGATTTAACAAAGTAAAATCAGGAGCTTTTTTACCGGCTTCTATCATAAGGCTTATTTTATTTTTTCTAGAGTTGATTTAATTGCAGAATAATTTGGTTCTTCACCGGCATTTTCAAGTACCTCGGCGTATTGAATTACACCGTTTTTATCTATAACGAAGGCACTTCTTTTTGATACACCTTTGAAATCGAATTTGCCCGGAACGAATACATCGTATAATGCACCATAGTTTGCTGATACTTCTTTATTAAAATCACTGAGTAAAGGAAAATTGTAATTGTTTTTATCTGCGAACATTTTAAGCGCAAAGGGGCTGTCCACACTGACTCCAAGAACTTGTGCATCCAGATTTTCATAAACTTTTAACTCATCCCTGAAGGTACACATCTCCTTTGTACAAACAGATGTATTCGCTAGCGGAAAAAACAATAAAACTACATTTTTTCCTCTAAATTGCTCTAAAGATACTTTCTCAGCATCTTGATTAAACAATGCGAAATCGGGTGCAGCATCACCTACTTTTAACATAGAACCTCCTTTTATTGAAAATAATTATTACTTGATTAAACTTATATATTTCCTGATTAACGGCAAACATTTATAAAACAAAGTACCAATAATAAAGTTCATTTATTCTCATTTATCAATTTCTTCCACAATTCAGGTTGATATCCTACACAAGCATTTTTATTAAATCTGACTATAGGTGTTTTAATCAGTAAAGGATGATTTAATAATTCTTCCTTTAAATCAAATTTCATATACATCATTCCTTTGTCTTTATAAACTTTACTCTCTGTGTCAAGTAAATATTCAATGGGAATTTTCTGAACAATATTATCGAGCTCACCTTGTGATAAGGCTTTCTCATTCAAATCTCTGAAATGAAAAGGAATTCTTCTTTCTTTGAAGAATCTTTCAGCTTTTTGGGTGTCTTTACACTTCTTTGTGCCAATTATTTGTATGTTCATAGCAAAAAAAACACAGAGTCACAGAGAAACAGAGCTATCTAAACTCAATTTTCTGTGTTCGTTTTGTTTTTGGAAATCTGCTTTTTAATCCATCAGGAGATTTTATCGCAGTTCCAAGAGTATAGTTTTCATACTTAATTAAATATTGTCCAAAGTCCAATTCGTTTGCTTCGATTTTTGATCCGGCAATATATTTTTCTAAATCCTCTTTACTTTTCAATTGGTATGTTCTTTTAGTTATGTAATCAGAAAAAACTTGTCCACCATTAGAGTGCAAAGTTATTTTATCTCTGCTATCAAATGCTCCGAACTTTGTACCGATTCTGTTAAAGTAATTCAAATTATCATCGTGCCAGTCTTTGTCAGTTATGTAAATGTCTTTTCCTTTTATTAAGAAATTATAATTTGAAAAAACTTCATATTCAATCCCGAAGTGATCAGCAAGTTGAATAAGATATTTATTTATTTGTTTATTCGTAAAGTCAATCAACTTCAACTCAGATTTTGGCAAATCAAGTTTTTCAAGTGGTTCAGTAGTATCAGTTTTAACAAGTTTTGCTATAAAGAAACCATCCGAGATAATTTCCCAGGGCAATATTCTATGCGAATTTTGAATTTGATCATTCAATTTGTTTGAATGAAATTCTGTTTTCCCAGAGATTGTGTTAAATGGAATTTGGATTTTCTGAATTTCAACGGGATAATTTTTTAGAACTTTTTCGAGAACCAATTCATTTTCCTCGACCGATAGGGTACAAGTTGAATAAACAATTTCACCGCCCGGTTTTAACATTTTTATTGCAGCTATAAGTAGTTTCAATTGAATGCTGTGTAATCTTTCAGAATGCTCTAAAGTCCACCAATCTGTAACCTCTCCTCGTTTCTGTATAATGCCCAGACTTGAACAGGGAGCATCAACTAAAATTTTATCAAAATAATTATCATAAATTTTACTTAGCAATTCACCTTTGTTATTTATTACGCCAATATTCAGAAGATTCAATCTGTCAATATTAAAAACCAAAGCTCTGATTCTTCGTACATCAATTTCATTTGCAATCAGAGTGCCTTTATTGTTCATCATTTCAGATAATTGTGTTGTTTTTGAGCCCGGTGCTGCGCATAAATCCAAAACAATTTCGTTCTGATTCGGATTCAGGATTAGTGCTGGCAGCATCGATGAAAGGCTTTGTATGTAGTAAAATCCAAGAGTATGTTCAAGAGTTTTTCCGATTAAATTATCATTATCATATTTAACTATGGCACTACCTGGAATTTTATCAACTTCCTGAATTTCAATAGAGTAATTTCTATACAGAATTTCTTTGAGTTGAGTTAAATTAATTTTTAATGGATTGATTCTTATATAATCAACGGGAGTTATATCAACAAAATCTCTGTATTTATTTGCAACATCCAGACCGAAAGTCTTTTCGACATATTCAAAGACTTTAGAATTAATATCCATTAAAATCTTGTCAAATTTAAACTATGAATAATGTCGTTTATCAATTTCATACTATTTACATTCAGACCAGAATTTAAGATTTTCTCCTGAATCATTTTTACCAGATTATCAAAATACATTTCATATTCAGCTATAATTTTAATTAAAACGGAGTTTTCAACTGGAATTTTGAGAATCGAATTCCTTTTCAAAGATGCATAAATATAATATTTAGCCAAGTTGATATCGTCAACCATCTTGAAAAACTCACCATTGCTGGTTTTGATTTCGTATTGACCAAATAATTCGGAAGCTATATACAGAATTTTATCCGGAATGATTTCTTCTATATAATTCGTGGAATTAAGAAAATCATCTGGAAATGTTTTCAATCCTGACGATTTTATTTTATCAGTAATTTCTTTAACTAATTTGAACTCTGTGTTAGTTTGACTTTTAGACATAGATTAAAAACAGAATTTTTAATTGCCTAAAACTTTATGGTACAAATTCTCATACATAGGTATTACGATGGATTTATCAAATTTTTCAACAGCTCTTTTGCGGGCATTTCTTGAGAACAACTCATATTTTTTATCATTTGTTAAAAGGTCAACCGCATATTTAGCCATTCTTTCAATATCACCAATTTCAGAAATAAAACCGCATTCATTATGTTTGATCAATTCTGGTATTCCACCTGCCGAAGAGGCAATAACCGGAAGTCCACAGGACATAGCCTCCAAGGCAGCCAACCCAAAACTTTCAGACTGAGACGGTAGTAAAAATAAATCACTTGCATTAAGAATATCGACGATTGCTTCCTGTTTACCTAAAAACTTGACTTTATCAGATATATTCAATTGCCTTGTTAATTGCTCACATTCAAATCTATCAGGTCCATCACCGATTAGAATAAGTTTAGATGGAATTTCTTTATTTACTTTTTCAAAAATTTTGATTACATCAGGCACTCTTTTCACAGGTCTGAAGTTAGAAGTGTGAATTAAAATTCTTTCACCCTTTGGTGCTATATGGTCTCTATATTCACAATTTGGATTTGGTTTATAGAGTTCCGAATCTATGAAATTTGGAATTACTTCTATTTCTTTAATGATTTCGTATTGAGTAATGGTTTTTTCCTTTAAAAATCTTGAGACAGCAGTTACTGCATCACTCTTTTCAATACTAAAATTTACCAAAGGAAGAAAATTTGGCTCTAATCCAACTAATGTAATATCTGTTCCGTGTAATGTTGTAATTATTTTTATATCTCTTTTACTTTTGAGAATTTCTTTTGCAAGATATGCTGAAACTGCGTGAGGGATTGCATAGTGAACGTGTAAAAGATCGAGATTTTCAAATTCAGCTACTTCAGCCATTTTGCTTGTCAGAGATAAAGAATAAAGTGAAAATTCAAATAAAGGATAATTGCTCGATTCGACTTCGTGATAAATTATATTTTCAACATATTTATTTAACCTGAATGGCACTGCATAACTTATAAAATGAACTTCGTGCCCTCTTAAAGCTAATTCTTTACCGAGCTCGGTGGCAACAGCTCCACTGCCTCCATAAGTTGGATAACAAGTAATTCCGATTCGCATATTAAGTTTTTGTTTATTCTATTAACAAATATAACCGCAATATATTATAATCTTTAAATTGATAGTGATTAAATTTACGTAGTTTTTACTGTGTATTTATTATGAATATTTTAGTCATAGGCAGTTCAGTATTGGATACATTAATCTCAGGCTCGAAAAATTCTAAATCTCCGGGTGGAATCTTTCATACCACTTTAAAGTTATCTGAAATTAAAAATGCAGATGATAAAATATCCCTTTGTACTCAGGTGAGTTTAGATTCATATAAATATTTCTCAACGCTGTATAATAAATGTGAGGAAAAACTTTTTCAAAATATTATTGAAATTCCAAAAGTTATTCTTGAAGAAACTGAAGATGGAAATAGAAAAGAAACCTATTCTAACTTATTCTTTCCAATAAATTTTGAAAATATAGATTTCAGTAAATATGATGGTATTTTAATAAATATGATTACCGGCAGAGAATTGGATTATAAAAAATTGGCTGAAATCAGAGGAAATTCAAAAGCTGTTATTTATTTTGATGTTCATTCTCTTAGCAGATTGTCTGACTCGATTGGAGAAAGAAAACTTAATCTAATACCAAATTTCGAAAAGTGGGCTGAAAATTTAGATATAATACAGGTTAATAATTATGAGATGTTGTCTCTTTTTAATATTTCGGATGAATATGAATTAGCTAAAAAATTATTTTCGTATGGTGTAAAGTCGTTAATTATTACTAAAGCTGAAAAAGGAGCTGTAGTTTATTTCATAAAAGAAAATGAATTAAATTTTTACTTTAAAAAAGCCAGAAAAATTACAGTAGAAAACACTATCGGGTGCGGAGATTATTTCGGAGCTTCTTTCTTTTATAAATTTTTGATTACAAAAAACGAAATTCTATCTATGAATTTTGCAATAGAGCAAGTGGAAAAAACTTTATCCAGAAGGGTGCAATGCAACTAAATGAGTTAATTAAAAACAGAATAATGATTTTAGGCTCCAATGGTATGCTTGGTCAGAGATTGACTAATTTTCTTTCTTCTAAAAAAGTGGAATTATTAACTTCGTCATTTGAGGATTTTTCATTCAATCGTGAAGTTGATTACAGGCAGTGCGATATTACAGATAGAGGAAAACTCAAAAAATTGATATTTGATTTTTGTCCTGATTTTATAATAAATGCTGCAGCCTACACAAACGTAGATAAATCAGAAACAGATAGAGAAACTGCGTGGAAAGTTAATGTAAAAGCTGTTGAGTATATTGCTGAATCAGCAAGAATTTTAGACTCTCATATCATTCATATTTCTTCAGATTACATTTTTGATGGAGAAAACGGACCATATCTCGAAAATGCGGTCCCCAATCCTATTGGATACTATGGCAGAACCAAACTCGCAAGTGAAAATGTATTGAAACTTTATGCCGTAAAAAACACAATCATAAGAACTAATGTTCTTTATGGTCCGACTCATTTTGGCAGACCAGATTTTGTTAAGTGGGTTATTGATTCACTTAAAAATAATAGTCAAATAAGAATTGTTACTGATCAAATCAACAATCCAACTTTTATTGACGATTTAGTTCAGGTAATAATAAATATTATCGAAAACAATAAAGAGGGTATTTATAATATAGGCGGTCCTGATTTTCTATCACGTTTCGATTTTACCATAAAAATTGCTGATTACTTTAATCTTGATAAGAATTTAATAACACCAATTCTGACAAAAGATTTAAATCAACCAGCACGGCGTCCGTTAAAGTCAGGACTTATAACTATAAAAGCGCAATCTGAACTTGGCTACAGACCTCGTTCTATCGAAGAAACTTTCAAAATCATAAAAAAAGAATTCAATCTTTAAATTGATGCTTTTCAGAAAATATAGAAAATTTATATTTGACCTTGACGGTACAATTTACAAGGGAAATTGGATAATCGAGGGGGCAATTGAAACAATTAATACTATAAAAAAATTTGCTGATAAACTGATTTTCGTCTCAAATAAAACTACAGATTTACCGGAGGATTATTTCCAATTTTTGAAGTCAGCAGGAGCTAAGATTTATCAAGATGATATTTTAACATCAGCTATAGTAATTGGCAATTACCTGAAAGAAAACTTTTATGGGAAAAAGTTTTATTCAATTGGTGAGAAAAAATTCATTAATTATCTATTGAATTGCGGATTGAAATATTCAGAAGAGTCAGATAAGATTGAAATAGTTATTATTACGTTAGATAGAACTTTTAATTTTAGTAAGCTGGAAATTGCGGCAAATGCTTTGGAAAACGGGGCAAGATTTTTTGCCGCTAATATTGATGACACTTGTCCTGTTGAGAATGGTGAAATAACTGATGCAGGTTCAATAATATCTCAATTGGAACAAAGAACTCATAAAAAACTCGAACAACATTTTGGTAAACCATCTCAATTTATGCAAAATCATATCAAGAAAATGTTTGATTATGATTTGAAAAATACTTTGCTAATTGGAGACAGAGTCTCAACAGACATTTATATGGCTAATCAGATGAAAATTGACTCTGCATTGGTAGAAACTGGAGTCAAAAATTTTGAAAATCTAACTAATGATTTTACTCCAACTTATAAGTTAAAATCAGTTTGCGAACTTATTCTATAAATCTTGAAACCCTGTTTAATATTATTTACATTTGCCTTGAGATTATTTGTTTTTAAGCCCCGGTAGCTCAGTAGGATACCTGCCCGACTTGACGTCGGTCAAGGCGGGGAGCAGCAGTTTTCTGAATTTATGAAATACTTTGTTTACATATTAAAAAGTCAAGTAAAGGAAAAATATTACGTTGGTCATACCAATGACCTTCAACGGAGACTTAAAGAACATAACTCGGGTAAAAGTGAATTTACCAGAAAATTTATGCCTTGGGAGATAATTCACATTGAAGAGTTTGAAGATCAAACAGAGGCAATAAATAAAGAAAAGTATTATAAGACTGCATCTGGTAGAAGAAAATTAAAAAAAATTTTAAGCCCCGGTAGCTCAGTAGGATACCTGCCCGACTTGACGTCGGTCAAGGCGGGGAGCAGCAGTTTTCTGAATTTATGAAATACTTTGTT
>CALEBT010000075.1 GCA_937942875.1 uncultured Ignavibacterium sp.
GATGAAGAATTCAAAAGTTATCTTCGTAAACTCGCAACTATTGCAATTGATATGGAAACGGCAACTCTTTTTATAGTTGGACTTGTAAATGAAATTCCGCGCGGAGCTTTGTTACTTGTTTCAGATGTTCCGATGATTCCCGAAGGAATTAAAACTGAAGAATCAGATTTGATGGTAACTCAGAAATACTCAGATCTTCATCTCGAGATTGGAATCGAAGCAATGACTGAAATTGGAATTAAAGGTGAACCGATAAAACATTTTACTTATTAATTATTACTTAATAAAGAAAATGTTTAACTATTTCATTAAACTGATTTATTTATTCTTTAAATCTTTGCAAATCAGCCCTAACTGAATCATCAACTCTCAACTCATTAAACAAAAAAAGGTCAGCCAAAATTGACTGACCTTTATAAATAATTAAAGAATAGATTACTTCATCAAAGTCATCTTGCGAACAGCAGAATGATTACCAGCTTCTACTCTGTAGAAGTAAATTCCAGCAGAAACCAAATTACCTGAATTATCTGTTCCATTCCAGGTGAAATTATAATTACCTGCAGCAAAATTACCATCAACCAAAGTCATAATTTCCTGACCTAAGGAATTATAAATCTTTATATGCATATTTGAATTCTCAGGTAATCTAACACTAATAACAGTGCTGGGGTTGAACGGATTAGGATAGTTCTGTGAAACTTCAAATTGCTGCGGAACTAATTCCGGATTTTCATCTGCACTATTTGGTGAGTTAACTGTAAAGATTCCTGTAGGTGAATATCCAGACTGATTTGCTGGATTATTTGCGACATAGGATTTAACTCTCCAGTAATATTGACCTGTATTCAGATTTGATACCGCTTGCTGCAAATTAGCTACATTATCAAAAGTCTGAGCATTAGAAAACTCTGGATTAGATGCCAATTCAACTTTATAACGAAGAGTTGAAGTTGATTGAACGGGCAAAAACCAGGACAAAACTGGTGAGTTTGCTGTAATATTTACATTATTTGGTGAACCAATTCTTGGAGCTACCGGACTTGCACCAGCATCAACTACAAATTCAAAAGTAGATGACCAGCTTGTATAGGTTGTTCCTGAGTAATATCCTCTAACTTTCCAGTAATAAGTAGCACCCGGCGTTAGTCCTGATAAAGCATAAAATGTATTAGTGATTCCATTTACTGTTACAGTTGTAGGACCAGAAAAATTAGATTGTTGTGAGTACATTAACTGATATGAGGAAATCCCTGACGGACTGCCATTTACATACCAATATAAAGTTGGTGATTGAGTATAAATGGTTGATAAATCTGATGGATATGTTAGGACTATTCCAACAGATGCACCACCAACTAATGTGAACGAACCTTGCGAGTAGGCTCCGTGGACCGGATTATTGACTCCATCATAAAGTGCAACTGCCCAATAATAAGTTGTTGCATAATCTAGTGGGGTAGTAAAAGTGTACATGGTTTGGTTAACATTTAATATATCGACTACATTAGTAACTGTTGCCCAGTTTGCAGGAGCTGTGTTAGCTTGCCATTTAACTCTGTAACCAGTCCAACCGTAAGTGGAACCTTCAACATACCAACTTAGAGTAGGTAAGTCAGTATAAACTAAAGGATTTCCAACAGGCCAGGTTGCCACAGTGTAACTTGAAGCACCACCAACAATAGTGAATGATTCAATAGCAGACCAAGCTGAGAAATTTAAAGGATTACCGTTTTCTACTGATCTGACTCTCCAATAGTAAGTAACTCCGTGTGTTAATCCTGTTAACTGATACCATAAATCACTTAAACCACTAACAGTAGTGTTTACATTTAAAGTAGGATCTGTTCCCCATTGAATATCAAATAATAAATTATTGTAAGGACCACCAACCCACCAATGTAATGATGGAGCGGTTGTATAGACTGTAACTCCACCTGTTGGCCAGGAAGGTGTTGGAACATATAAGGTAACAGAACTAGGAGCATAGGTTACGAATGTTTCTATTCCTGAATAAGTATTGTTTGAATTATATGTTGATATTACCTGCCAATAATAAGTCGTACCTTCCAAAAGATTTGCTGGCTGAACTGCATAATAATTTGTGCCAGCGGGAATAGTTATTGCACCAACTTCATCATCCAATTTACCGTCAAGATTTGTATCTGCAGTTGGTGAAACGACTACTGTGAAATTTAATCCCGGTTGGTATGTCATTGTATACCAGAAGTAATATGGTGTTAAGGTGTAAATAGTATAACCACCGGCAGGCCAACTTGGATATGCTGTCACCGCGCCACCATTGGTATCAAAATAATATACTGATGAGTATCTGACTACTTTATCACTGTAATCAAATTGATTAGCAACTGTACCATTATCATAATAAGCAACAACTCTCCAATAATATCTTAAACCACCAAGCAATCCATTAACATTATGGTAAGTAGTATTTAAGTTATCTGAAAAATGTGCAAAATTATGTGGATTTCCATTAACATAATTATCAACTTCAGTAGCCCATTGGGCTTGTGTTGGAGCAGTAGCTGATTGGATTACTTGCAATGAAAATCTTAATGAACCTTGTGCTTGACCTAAATACCACGAGAACATTAAAGGATCATACTGATAAACTAGCATTCCATTTCCAGGATTAGATAAATTTAACCCAACATTTGCAGTAGTTTTGAAAGAGTAATATGGAGTTGTTAAGCTATTAACTGTAACTCTCCAGTAATAAAAATTATCATTAAGTAACGGCATCCCTGCATCTGCCTCTTTAAAGTTGTATGATCCACCAGTACCACTATATGAAGCAATTATAGTTGCGAAAGTATTAGAGTTTGAAATTTCTAATAAATAAGTTGAAGTGCCATCATCTTCCCAAGTGAATTCTGGTTCAACTGAAACTCCGGTAATAGTGTTAGGTGGAGTTAATAATGCGGGATAAACATTAAATGTTCTGGTAGATGTTGTAAATGGAGCATTGTCTAATGGAGTATTATTGTCATCAATAGTAACACTCCAGGTGTAAGTTCCATAGTCAAGAGGACTACCAAATGTATAAGGGCTTGTTGTTGTAATATTTGCATTGTAACCATTTGGACCTGTAATGTTAATCGTATAATCAACATTAGATACTGGTGCACTTGTGCTCCAGCTTAATGTTGGGGTTGTTGTAACATTGGCACCATTAGCAGGTGCTGATAAAGATAAAGTAGGAAATCCAACTTTAAAGGAATAAACCGCAGACCAAGCACCAGGTGTTCCAAATCCATCAGTGTCGTTATCTCTAACTCTCCAATAATAGTTGGTATTATAGTTCAAACTTGGTAATGTTGCTGATGTTCCCGAAACACTCATTGTCACTTCTTCGCCAGTAAATGCTCCAGTCAATGAATATTCGGCATCATATAATGGTGCTGAACCGTTACCATCATCAAAAGCAGTCCAACTTACAGATGTTGTGGATTGAGCAACATTGACTGTGCCATTAGCAGGAGTTACTGGTGATTGTGCATACAAATGCATGGCACAAACAAGTAAAATTGTTGAAAATAAGAAAAAGAAATTTTTCTTCATTTTGTACCTCTCGATTATAATTAAAAAATTTTCCCTCAAGTAGTAGAATAATACAAGTATATAAATAATATAATACTTGCAGTGGTAACTTATTCAATTGATAGATATTTGTCAAGTATTTTTTTATTTAAATATTTTTTTGTGAGTAAAATCATTTTCCTGTTTCATAATGAGAACTTTCTCTAAAAATTTAATTGTCAAATAATCTCTTTTTGGACAATTTCGTTAACATCCTTCAGCAAAGAAATTGCTTCGTTTTCTATTTCTCTACATCGTGATTTTATTTGCTCAATGAATTCTGAGTCTTTAATCTCTTTAAGGTTAATAAGCACATTAAAAATTCCACCTTTAACACCAGTAAATCCACATTGAGCACCAACACCAACATCTGTTATAGAAGCTGGATTTCCAAACTGAGCTACCGTTTTACAAAGTTTAATTACTTCAAGACTAAATTGAGCTGTATTAAAAGGCGCGTTCACTGCTTTTTTCAAACCCTCTTGCATTGCGTTTTCTCTTGCTGCTTTTTCTTCAGCGGTTTTATTAGGCAAACGTTTTGCAGTCATAAAATCATTAAAAGCATTAGTGTCATCATCAACGGCTTTAAGTAAATTATCTTTTAGTTGTTGAGCTTTTTCTGCTGCTTGAGAAAGAATTTCATCTTGTTCTTTTGTTGAACCTCTTTTGAATGCAGTCAAATTTGAAACCATTGAAGCTAATGCTGCACCAAGAGAGCCAACTAATGCTGCAATTGAACCACCACCAGGTGCGGGCGTTTCCCTTGAAACTTCATCTGTAAAATCAGAGACTTTCATTTCAACCAATGATGATTCTGAATTTTTCGGTAAACCTAAAACTCTATCTTCAATTCTGAATTCTGAGACATCATTTAATCCTAATGATTGAACTGCAGTATTAAGAATATCTTTAACAGGTATTCCGGTAGAGCGATTTTGTTTTCTTAGATAATATTTGCCTGTTTCAAGTAAAGCTGGATAAGGAACCATCCCTACAATTTCACTGCCGGTCACCCTCAATCCTCTTTTCTCTGCTAATTCAGAAGATTTATCAAAAACGTGATGCATTGAGGTAACTTTATAGTTAGTAAGATTGATTGAGATTTGTGCTCTATCATATTTCGGAACCATCCAGCCAATTGCTTTACAATGTTTGAATAACCCGGGAATTTTAACTGATTGTCCTTCAGGTTTATTGACATCCATACCATTTAACTCGAAAAGTTCAATTAGGTCATAGCCGTGCTCTTCTTTGCAATGTTGTACAATTTCTTCAAAAGTTTTACCAACAAAATCACAACTTCCGCAGGGATATTTTCCCTCTTCATATTTTAATATTTCCTCAGACTTAAAATAAAATTTATTATCAGTTCTCTTCCGCGCTGAACGACCTTTCTCTCTTAATTCAAATGCTATGTCAGTTGCATATTTTTCCTCACGAGTGTTTAGGTTGATGTTGTATGCAATTAAAAACTCTCTTACACCAATAACAGTTGCACCTGTTTTTGGATTAAATTCTGCAGGACCGAAATCTGGTTTCCATTTTGGGTCTTTAAGTTTTTCAGGAAGTGCTTCATATTCTCCATGACGGATTTTTGCTAAGTTTACTCTTTCTTGTGAGGTTGCGCTTTTTTCATAAAGATAAACTGGAATTTTTAATTCATCGCCAACTCTTTTTGCAACTCGTTTTGAAAGTTCAATACACTCTTCTTCTGTAACTCCAGTAATTGGAACAAACGGACACACATCAGTTGAGCCCATTCGAGGATGAGTTCCTTTATGTTTCGACATATCAATAAGGTCAGCAGCTTTTTTGATTGCATTAAACGATGCCTTTTCAACTGCTTCAGGACTACCAATAAAAGTTACAACAGTTCTGTTCATATCATAACCCGGGTCAACGTCTAATAGTTTTGTGCCTTCAACTTTTTCAATTTCATCTGTTATCATTTTAATTATTTCTGGTCTTTGACCTTCGGAAAAATTTGGAACACATTCAATAAGTCTTTCTGACATTTTACAACCTCTGAATTTTCTGATCTAATTTTAAGAAATTATAATGGAATATTTCCGTGTTTCTTTTTGGGATTTTTATCAACTTTATCTTTCAACAATTCTAAAGCATTTATAATTTTACTTCTTGTTTCGCGTGGATAGATTATATCATCTACAAATCCTCTCTCAGCAGTTACAAAAGGATTAGCAAACTTTTCAATATATTCCTGAAGTTTCTTGTTTAATTCTTCTTCTGGATTTTCAGCATTCTCTATTTCTTTTTTGAAAATAATTTCAACTGCACCTTTCGGACCCATCACAGCGATTTCAGCAGAGGGCCATGCAAAGTTAAAATCTCCACGAATATGTTTTGAATTCATCACATCATAAGCACCACCATATGCTTTGCGAGTAATGATTGTAATTTTAGGAACTGTTGCTTCACTGAATGCAAAAAGAAGTTTTGCTCCATGACGAATTATTCCATTCCATTCCTGGTCTGTGCCCGGCAAAAATCCGGGAACATCAACAAACACAACCAACGGAATTCCAAAAGCATCACAGAATCTCACGAATCGTGCTGCTTTTACCGAAGCATTTATATCCAATACTCCGGCAAGCACTTCAGGTTGATTTGCAATTATTCCGACTGATTTACCTGCAATTCTTGCAAAGCCAACTACAATATTCTCAGCATAGTTTTTATGGACTTCAAAAAAATCTCCATCGTCAACAACTTTGAGAATAATTTTCTTCATATCATAGGGCTTATTTGGATTGTCCGGAATTATTTCATCGAGGGCTAAATCATCTTCAATACTTTCATAATCAAAATCAAGTTGTGGTGGTCTGTCTAAATAATTAAGCGGAAGATAACTTAGAAGTTTACGAACATTTTGAAGTGTTTCAACTTCATTATCATAAACAAAATGAGCTACTCCTGATTTCGTTGCGTGTGTATCTGCTCCACCGAGTTCTTCGAAAGAAACATCTTCGTGAGTTACTGTTTTGACAACATTCGGACCGGTAACAAACATATAACTCGTATTTCGCACCATAAAAATAAAATCGGTAATCGCAGGAGAATAAACAGCGCCACCAGCACACGGACCCATCACAACACTGATTTGAGGAATCACTCCTGAAGCCAATGTGTTTAACAAAAATATATCAGCATAACCGCCCAAACTGACAACACCTTCCTGAATTCTCGCACCGCCTGAATCATTAAGACCAATAACAGGAATACCTGCTTTCATAGCAGTATTCATAATCTTAACAATTTTCTGAGCGTGAGTTTCAGAGAGCGAGCCACCAAACACAGTGAAATCCTGACTGAATAATGCAACAGGACGTCCATCAATTTTTGCAAATCCGGTAACTACTCCATCACCTGGAATTTTTATTTTATCAATTCCAAAATCAGTTGCTCTGTGTTTTACGAACATATCTGTTTCTTCAAAACTGTTCGGGTCAACAAGAAGCTCAATTCTCTCTCTGGCAGTAAGCTTGCCTTTTTTATGTTGAGCATCTATTTTGTCTTTTCCCCCACCGAGTTTTGATTGTTCTTTGAGCTTCTCTAATTCAAAAAATTTTTCTTTCATAATAAACTCATTACAAATTTTTTAAGAATGGGTTAAACTTTTTCTCTTCACCAATTATTGAGCTTTCGCCGTGTCCCGGATAGATAGTCACATCATCAGGTAAGTTTAATAATTTTGTTTTGATACTATTCAAAAGCACTTGATAATTTCCGCCCCATAAATCAGTTCTTCCAATTGATTGTTGAAAAAGAACATCTCCGGTAATACAGATTTTATTTGATTCCGAATAAAGACAAAATTCACCGGGCGTGTGCCCGGGCGTAAATAAACATTTAATATTTTCATCACCTAATTTCAAGTCTGATTCTTCAGATAGATATTGATCTGGTTTCTTGATTTCATCAATATATAATCCAAACATTTCAGCTTGAGATACTGCTCGTTCGAGCAATGGTAAGTCCTTCTCTGGAGCAAGATATTTTATTTTGAATTTATTGAGAACAGAATTTACTCCGATTATGTGATCAATATGACAATGAGTGTTGATTAAATATTTCGGCTTCAGGTTTTTTGATTCGATAAAATCAAATAATTCATTCTCTTCTGTGATGTCAGAGCAACCCGGATCGATAATCATACATTCTAATGATTCAGCATCCCACAAAACGAGAGTGTTTTCTGAGAAAGGATTAAAAACAAATTTTTGAATATTCAACATATTTATTACCTGAAATTTTTACTTATGTTTTTATAAATGTTCTTTAGATAGTTCTTATAATTTTGTTTGATTTCTTGAATTGAATCTCCACCAAATTTTTCCAAAAAGTGTTTTGCAATAATCCAGGCCAACATAGATTCAGCAATAACAGAGCAGGCTGGCACAGCTACGAAATCACTTCTCTCACGACGTGAAGCGACTGTTCTCATTGTCTTTAAATCAACTGATTCCAAAGGATTCATTAAAGTGGCGATTGGTTTCATTGAAGCACGAATAATAACAGGCAGGCCAGTGCTTATGCCTCCTTCAATTCCACCTGCAAAATTTGTCTTACGAGAAAATGAATTATTTTTTAATAAGATTTCATCGTGAACCTTTGAGCCAAATCTTTCAGATGATTCAAAACCCAATCCGATTTCGACCCCTTTTACAGCATTTATTGACATAATTGCGTGCGAAATATCAGCGTCAAGCTTCCTATCGAAGTGCATAAAAGAACCAAGCCCAACAGGAACACCAGTTGCAAAGACCACAAATGTGCCGCCTAATGTATCACCGTTTTTTTTTGCAACTTTTATTTTATCTATAATTTTAGATTCCTGATTTTTATCAAGAGCTCTGACAGAACTCTTATCAGCTTTGAATGAGATTTTATCAGCACTGAAATTATTCTGTAATTTATTCAAAAGTAGTTTTTCTAAATAATTTTCTTGTGGATAAATTCCTCCAATACTTTCGACAAAACTTCCAATACTAATTCCAAATTCAGACAAAAATTTTCTTGCAACAGAAGCAGCAGCAACTCTCGAGGCAGTTTCTCTTGCAGACGAACGTTCTATTGAATTTCTGATATCATCAAAATTATATTTTACTGTACCAGTTAAATCTGCGTGTCCTGGCCGAGGTATTGATATTTTTCCGGATTTGATTTTAGCTTCTTCAATTGTCATAACATCCTGCCAATTGCTCCAATCGTTGTTTCTTATTATTAAAGCAATTGGACTGCCGAGCGTTTTTCCGTAACGGACACCGGATAAAATTTCCACTTCATCGGATTCGATTTTCATTCGTGTTCCTCTGCCATAGCCAGCTTGTCTTCTTTTTAGTTGATGACTAATATATTCTGAAGAGAGTTCGAAGTTTGAAGGGAAGCCCTCAACTATAGTGCATAAAGATTTTCCGTGTGATTCTCCGGCTGTAAGAAACCTTATCATAAATCTCCCAATGAATGAAGCAAAGATAAAAAAAACGCTCCTGATTTTTGCAGGAGCGTTTTTAATATATCTATTGTTTTATGATATTATTCTTTAGGAATTTCTAACCCCACAAATCGAGTGTTGCCTTCTGAATCCTGAACTTTAAGTAAAACAGCATCACCCTGTTTACTATCAATAATTCGTTTAAAGTCATCAACATCTTTGATTGCCTTTCTGTCAGCTTCTAATATTACAAGTCCGCGGAAAAGTCTCTGGTCATCAGCTTTACTAAAACTTTTAACATCTGTGATCACCACTCCATTATCAGTATTATAAGTTTCTTTTTCTTTTGAAGTTAAATTTCTAACTGTCATTCCAATATTTTCCAAATTAAGCAAATCTCGTTTTGATTCTTTTTGATTTTCAGATTCTTTTCTTGATACAGGCTCAGTCTTTACTTTTTCATCTCGTGGTTTAAGCTTTACTTTCCTTTCAATTTCTTTTTTATCTCTGAATAAAGTTAAAGTTACAGTTGTACCAGCTGATTTCGAAGCCACATAACTCTGAAGTTCATTTGGTTTGTTGACTTCTCTTCCATCAATTTTAAGAATTACATCGCCGGATTTAATATCTGCATCTTCTGCAGCACCACCTGGAACAATACCCTGTACGATTACACCTCGGGGTTTATCCAAACCCAGGGATTTTGCCATCGCATTATCAACTTCACCGATGTTTACTCCAATATAACCTCTGTTAACTCTTCCATAAGCAATAATTTCTTTTGATACTGTTTTTGCAAGATTAATCGGAATTGCAAAACCATATCCGATGTAAGTTCCCGTGCCACGAGTCGCTATAGCAGTATTTACT
>CALEBT010000076.1 GCA_937942875.1 uncultured Ignavibacterium sp.
CTTAAGGTACTTTATAGCGTAAGAAGGATTCTTAAAACTCTTTAACTTTCTCTCTAATTTTCTTGCTTCAATTCTATCTGAACATATTTGTGAAACTACTAACTCCCAAGGTCCGTTATATCCGGTAAAATGTCCATTATCCTTGTTGTGCTCAATTAGTCTTCTATCCAAATCCTCAGTCTCTCCAATATAGTGTTTGCCTTCTGGATTCCTGAGGATATAAACGTAATGCAAATAACCTCCTGTAAAATGAAAAATCCCACTTTTCGTGGGAATATTGTGAGCGCGGGTGGGCTCGAACCACCGACCCTTTGCTTAAAAGGCAAATGCTCTACCCCTGAGCTACGCGCCCTTTCGATGTTAGAACACTCAAATTTTTGTTTGGGTTCAATATGAAACAAATAATTTGAAATGGCTTGCAAATATATAAATTTGTAGTAGCTTTAACAAAATTTTAATATTATGATGTTCAAACATTTTAACATACTGATATGTGATGATGATGAAATAATCTGTTATTTGATAAAAGAATTATTGGTCGAAGAGGGTTATAAGGCTGATATTGTTTATGATGGAAATGAAGCGATATCTGCTATAAGACAAAAAAATTATGATTTGTTGATTCTTGATCTTAATCTTAAAACAATGCGAGG
The DNA here is from genome assembly GCA_937942875.1 of uncultured Ignavibacterium sp. Classification (GTDB taxonomy): domain Bacteria; phylum Bacteroidota; class Ignavibacteria; order Ignavibacteriales; family Ignavibacteriaceae; genus Ignavibacterium. The sequence continues at coordinate 654 of CALEBT010000076.1, forward strand.
TGAAGAAGTATTAAAATTTGTTAAAGATTATGACAAATCAGTAGAAGTAATAATCCTCAGTGCCGAGACGGAATTAAAATTGGCTGTGCAATGTGTCAAACAAGGAGCCTTTGATTTTATTCAAAAACAGTTCTACACTGAAGAATTATTACCTACTGTAAATAGAGCTCTCTACCAGAAAAGTCTTTTGCAAAAAACCGAGATACTTGAAAAAGAACTTGATAAAATTAGTCCTATAGAAATAATAGGTAAAAGTGAACCTATGCTTAAATTACTGAAACTTGCAGAAAAGGCAGCACAATCCGACAGTAATATTTTAATTGAGGGAGAAACTGGAACCGGTAAAGAATTATTAGCTAAATTCATCCATAAAAATTCCACAAGAAAAAATAATTCTTATGTTACCATAAATTGTGCATCATTACCAGATCAACTTCTTGAGAGCGAGTTATTTGGTTATGAAAAAGGTGCATTTACAGATGCTAAAACCACCAAAAGAGGACTTGTTGAAATTTCAAACAGAGGGACTTTATTCCTTGATGAAATTGGTGAACTCAGTCTTACTATTCAGCCTAAGTTATTAAGATTTCTTGAAAATGGTGAGTATAGAAGAATTGGAGGGATTAACAATCTTAAATCAGATGTTAGAATTATTTGTGCAACCAATCGAAATCTTATGGAGGAAGCCGAGAAAAAAAATTTCAGAAGAGATCTTTTATTCAGACTTAATGTTATAACATTAAACATTCCTCCTCTTAGAGAAAGGAAAGAAGATATAAATTTATTAGTAGATCATTTTCTTAATATTAAATCAAAATCTAAAATAAAGAAAACTCTTTCTGATGAAGCATTGAAAGTACTTATGGACTATTCTTTTCCAGGAAATGTAAGAGAATTAGAACATATTATTGAAAGAGCAGTGATTTTTTCTGATAATAACATTATCAAGGCTGAGGAAATTGTAATTCCCCAAAATGTTGGGAAACAAAAATTCAATAGAGAGTCAAATGAAATTCCTGAAGATTTAGTCACTCTTGAAGATATTGAAAAATGGTACATTCAAAAAGTGCTTTATCAAAATAATCTGGATCGCACGAAGACTGCCCAGCAACTTGGAATTAGTATTAAAACTTTATATAACAAGATAAAAACTTATCGTTTGATAGGTGAAAATTAAATGGATATCAGAAAAATAAATTATCAAGCCAGTCCGGATGAAATAAAACAATCATCAATTCCTTCAGCATTGGTTGATGGCAATGGAATTATACTTTGGGCCAATGATAATTTCCAGAAGAAATACCCGGATTTTAAGGATAAGAATCTTCTTTCTTTGTTTGAAATTGATATAAATAAAATCTTTAAAGAAAAAATTTTTCAGGAAATTCAACTCAATAAAACAAAGGATCAGTTTATTAGAATTATTAAAGTCCGTTTTGATTCAGAACAGACAGGATTTTTCGTTGAAATAATTGCTCAAAATTCCGAGGCAAAGAGTTCATTTAATGAGGATTTAATAAAAAAACTGGCAGATGGAAAAGATTTAAGAGAATTTTGTTTATCGGTTTTATCGAAAGTCAGTTTAAATATCAAAGCTGATAACAGTTTTTTGGTAATTTTTGATAATAATCAGATTCACGATTTAATTTCCTATGACAATAATCAAATCAATCTGCAGGAATTAAAGAAAATTATTAGCTCTAACCTATTACCTCTTAAAAAATGGTTTTCAATTAATAAAAATATATACGTAAGTGAAAACGATTTGAAAAGCATTGGTTATCAAATTAATCAATTTCTTGAATCTGATTTTGTTTTTATCAATCCAAGTTATTACGAAAACGAAATAATAGCTTTTACTTTATTTACTAGAGATAATAAATTTTTAACTAATTCGGAGGTTAATATTTTAGAATCTCATTCAAATTTATTATCCATAGGAATAAATTTAATTTTACTAAAGCAAAAGCAAAAAACGATTGAAACTCAATTAACAAATGCACAGAAATTAGAAACTGTTGGAAAACTTGCCAGTGGACTAGCACACGATTTTAATAATTTACTTGCAAGCATCTTCGGAAGCATAAATTTATTAAAAAACAAAATTGCTGATAATCCTAACGCTTTAAGGCTGCTTGATAATATTGAAAATTGCTCAGTTCGGGCCAGAGATTTGACAAAAGGGATATTATCATTTGGGAAACCACAACAACAAAGAAAAGAAATTATATTTCTTGATAATGTTCTTGATGAGTTATTAAAAGTAATCAATCAAACTTTTCCAAAGTATATAAAAATAAATTTTGCGATAGGTGATTCTCTCTATAAAATACTTGGCAATAGCACTGAGATTTACCAAATACTTCTGAATTTATGCGTTAATGCAAAAGAAGCAATCAGCCACGAAGGGACAATTTCAATTAAAGCTGAAAATTTTATTGTTGATGACTCAAACATTTATTTAGTTCCGTTTCTTAACAAAGGACCTTACGTTAAGATTAGTGTTTCTGATAACGGTTCTGGAATTGAAGAGGAAAACCTTACTAAAATTTTTGAACCATATTTTTCAACCAAGCAAAAAGACATTGGATCAGGTTTAGGACTTTACGTAACCTCCCAGTTAGTTAAAGCAATGAACGGTTACATAGATGTTGAAAGTAAGTTGAATGAAGGAACAACTTTCAGAATCTATTTCCCTGCAGTAATGTTGAAGGAACAAAAAGTAATAAGTTCAAAAGAAAAAATTATAATGCTCGCAGACGATGAGGAAATGTTAAACGATCTCTTAGGTGATTTACTTGAATCAAATGGATTTTATGTATTAAAAGTCAATAACACCAAAGAAGTTTTTAGAATTTTGAATGAAGAAATAAAAGTTGATTTGTTGATAATTGATTACAATCTCCCCGAAATTACAGGACTTGAATGTGTTGCAAAGTTAAGAGAAAGAGGTCTAAATATGCCAGTAATTCTGGCTTCAGGAGCTACAAGTTTCAATAATGATGAAATTCTAAAGGCAAAAATTAACCATACACTTCAAAAACCATATGAATTTGATACGATTTTAGAAACAATAAAAAGGTTACTTATAAGTTAGAGTAAATTTCTCGTGGATTCCTCTTTAAAGATTCTCTCCAAATCGTTAAGAATATCATTTATTTCATTTACTGCTTTATCAATATACTGTATTCGCTTTTGCAAAGATTCTTTTTCCATTGGATCTTTATCTAATTCTTTTTTAATTGCAGTATTAGCAAGTTTAAGCACAGTAAGAGGTTGCTTAATTTTATGATTAGCTAATCTATAAGCTTTGACAGCAAAATTGTTTCTTTCAAGTTCTATTGAAAGTTTTTTATTTTCAGAAATTCTTAAAGTTGATTTTACACGTGCTTGTAATTCTATACAATCAAATGGTTTTGAAATAAAATCTGTTGCACCGGATTCTAAACCTTTTTTAATTGACTCAGAATTGTTAAGAGCAGATAATATTATTACTGGTATTTCGGCAGTACTCTGATCAGAAGAAAGTAGTTTACATATTTCAAAACCGTCATACTTAGGCATCATTATATCAAGTATTATCAAATCTGGAATTATTTCTTTTGCTAGTTCTAATCCCGCCAAAGAATCATTAGAATAATAAAAATCAAATTCTTCAGACTCTAAGCAATCTTTTATTAGTGAAATATTTTCAGGAATATCATCAATTATTAATACTTTTTTCATATTCTAAATTTAAATTTTTCTTTAAGTGACTTGATATTTTATTAATAAGCTCTAACGGATTAACAGGTTTAAATACGCAATCATCAAAACCAGAATTGGCAATAACATCCCTTGCATTTTCCATCGCTTTGGCTGTTACAGCAAATATTTTGATTGAATTAAGTAGATTATTAGACTTAATTTTCTTTATCGTTTGGAATCCATCCATTTCCGGCATCATAATATCTAAAAGAACTAAATCAGGTAAAACATTTTCTAAAATTTTCAGGCATTCTATTCCACTTCTTGCAACAGTGGTTCTGAATCCATAAGTGTTTAATATTTCTGTCAATGTGAACAAGGAATCAGAATCATCATCAACTACTAAAACAAGATTATTACTAATTTTATCAGAGTTCAAAATATTTTTAGGATCTGATATTGATTTAACAGAAGATGATGAACTTTTTAAAGGAATTTGAACGTAGAATTTTGT
>CALEBT010000077.1 GCA_937942875.1 uncultured Ignavibacterium sp.
AAAAACAACTTATCAAAAGTTTCTGCTGTTGATGCGTTACAAATTCGTGGAGTTGATGTTCAGCGTTTTATTCCTCCCAAGATGGGTGATTTATCCCAAGATCGCATTGATGAAATTTCCGCCTCAATCGCAGCAATCATCGAATTACAATAATTCCAATAAATTCATAAGAAATGGAAGGGCATTATCAAGTTAACTTTTCTTTTTTACAATAATTTTGTCCAGTTTTTTAACTAATAAACTGGACATTTTATTTTACTTCTCTCTTCTTTAACAATTTTTATGTATATTTAGCTTATGAAAATCACGGAATTTATAACTAATTCGATAGATCGGCTGCCCAAAGGTTATGTTTTCACCTATGCTGATTTTATAGGCAAGGTGAATGGTATTGGATCTAAGCGAAAATCCCGAGCCATCGGGAAGGAAGCTATCATAAAAGCTCTCAATCGTATGGCTGCATCGGGTAAAATAGCTAAGCTTTCTAAAGGTAAATTCTATAAACCTGAAAAATCCGCCTTTGGTAAATTACAGCCAAATCGCTATCAGCTTGTGAAAGATTTGTTGGAAGAAAATGGTAAGATTACCGGCTATCTAACTGGTTACAGTATTTACAATCAATTGGGATTAACAACGCAAATAAGCAACATAATTCAGATCGGTAAAAACACAGTAAGACCTGGTTTTAAAAGAGGGGAATACAAGATTTCTTTTGTACTGCAAAAAAACATAATAACAAAAGATAACATACCTTTACTGCAAATCCTTGATTCAATTCGTTACATTAAAAAAATTCCCGATACTACAATTAGTTCTGCGTGCAAAAGATTAATCGAAATTATTAAAAAATTATCTAAGGAAGATAAAGTAACTCTTGTACGCCTTGCATTAAAATATCCACCTGCAGCAAGAGCATTGCTTGGTGCTATACTGGTAGAAATCGGAAATCGTTCTTTAACTCAACCACTTTCTAATTCCCTTAACCCTATAACAACATATAAAATCTCTGGTGCAGATAAAGTTCTCTCTTCAGTTGTTAAATGGAATATTAAATGAAATTACACACTGCTGAATCAAAAATTTTTAGTGATGCAATCAGAGCTGCTTCAGATCATTTAAAAATAAACCAAGTGTTTGTAGAAAAAGATTACTGGATAACTCTTGTATTAAACAGATTATCCAAAACTAAATATGTGAATGAAACTGTATTCAAAGGTGGTACATCACTTTCCAAAGGTTTTGGATTATTAAACCGTTTCTCAGAAGATGTAGATATTGCAATAATTGACGCGGAAAATAAATCCGGTAATGCAGTTAAGAATATTATTCGTACAGTTGAGAAGGAAATAACTGAAGAACTCACTGAAGTAAATCTTGAAGGAGTAACCAGCAAAGGTTCACGGTTTCGTAAGTCTGTTTTTGAATATTCGAGCATAGATAAACAGTATAAGAATAATCGCTTAATAGTTGAGATAAACTCATTTGCAAATCCATTTCCTTATCAGCAATGCACAATAAAAAGCTTCATATATGATTTTCTTAAAGCTACAAATAATGAAAAGTATATTGAAAAATACTCATTACAAACTTTCGCAATCAATGTTTTAAAGAAAGAACAAACCTTACTTGAGAAATTAGTTTCGTTGATAAGATTTTCATTTGATAAGAATTTTGTTCAGAGCATTTCATCAAAAATCAGACACTTTTATGATTTGTATTATTTGATGAGCGATCCTAAGTGCAATGAATTTGTCAAATCAACAGATTTCAAAAAGCGTTTTCTTGAAATACTTGAACACGACAAAGAAATATTTGATGAACCTGAGAACTGGCAGTCAAAACAATTATCTGAATCACCGCTTATAACAGATTTTACAAATATCTGGCAAAAGATAAAAGATACATATAAAACTGAGCTTTCAGCTCTAGCATTCACTGAAATACCTGATGAAAAAGAAATATCAAAAAGCTTTGAAGAATTACTTAAAATAATTTCATAGCACACAACTACTCTCAATCTGCTGCACGAATCTTTTTCTGAGCAAAGGAAATTCCCTGTAATATTATCAAGTTAACCCTTCATTTTTTCAACTCAGTTCATCAGTACATTGTCAGTGTACTGCCTCCGAAAAAACAAAACATATTTTCGCCAATAGTTGTTTAAGGTGGTCAAAATATGTTTTTGTGGGGCAGTGCGTCCCATTCAGTGTTTGAAAAATTTTCTGTAAGTTACGAATGAAAAAAATCAAAACCGTTTGGAAGCAATGAAAAATATTGAGGAGCTATTACAAGTTTTTATTGGATCGGAAACCGAGATATTTCTTAGTGGTAGGTTCCTAAAAAATATATCGGCTGTGTCCATACAAAAGTCCATACAAACTCCATGCATAAAAAAGCGAAAGTCATCGGGTATTATTCAGTACCTGTTAATAAAAAAGCCCGATTATATTTCATAATCGAGCTTTATTATATCGTACACCCGGAAGGACTCTCCGAAGGATGCTTCGCAGAACCTTCAACCTCCTGATCCAGTTTATAAAAAACTTATGTACACCCGGAAGG
>CALEBT010000078.1 GCA_937942875.1 uncultured Ignavibacterium sp.
ATCCCGGTAGGATATCCTGTAAATCCTAAGGCATTTATGATTGAATTACCTGGGAAAAAACTAAATGGATCAGAACCATTTGCTGGTCCATGGTAACCAATGACTATAACATTGGGGTATGCAGGTTTTATCTGATTCTTAATAATTGAATGTCCACAAGGACACCATTGACACCACGTTCCAGTGCAATATTCAAGAACCGGGTTTCTTACCTGAGTAAAATTAACTGATTGAAAAAGTACTATTAAAAATAGAAAAGCATAATTTTCCAATAATTTCTTCATTAGAATCTCTCCTTCAATGAAATTTAATTCTACACAGCAATTTAATTGTTTATTTCAACATTGCTTAAAGAAACTAAAAAATAAAAAAAGGCTGTCTTTTTACAGACAGCCTTTGAATAAAAGCAATTCAATTAGTTGAAAATATATCTGATTCCGAACTGAATTCTATATACATCAAATACATTGGCTGATGGTTGGAAAGTTTTATCAATCAGTTTATCACCAATATTTCTAAGTCTGAAAACAGGTTTACCTTCTGAATCAACGCTTCTGAAAATTAATGGCTGAGTGGTTGTGAAAACGTCGCCAACACCCCAACTCTTATTTAATAAGTTAGTAAAATTAAGAATATCCAATCTGAATTGAAGTGAGTTTTTCTTACCAAGTAATTCAGTATAGAATTCCTGAATTATACTTAAATCTGCTCTCCAAACCATTGGCATAAATACAGCGCCTCTTTCAGCATATTTACCTCTGTTTTTACTTAAATAATCATCCTGATTTATAAAAGCCTCCCAGGCATCTTTTTGCTGGTCAATAGTAAAAGTTACTCCGCTGACAGTATATTGTTCGAAGTACATTTCAGACTTATCCTTCGGGATATAAATTAAGTCATTACTTGTTCCACCATCATTATTCATATCACCTGCGTAAGTATAACTTGCATTACCTTGAGTAAATCCTTCAAGGAACAGAGAAAATGTTGTTGCTCCAAAATCAAAATAATCAAGTTTATAAGAAACTGCTCCGATTACTCTGTGACCAGGAGAATAAACTGAATATCCTAAACCTGGGTTATTTGCATTTCCTGAATGTTGATTGTTGTTCCAGGAACCAAATGCGATTGAGCCCGGGTCAATAGTATTTTTAGCAATTCCATAATTATAAGCAAATTTTGCGAACAAATTATCTGAAAATGGTTTTTCTAATGCTGCAGTAATATTATAAGAATATCCAATGTCTTGATTCTTTAACACAATTGCATTATCAACCTTTTGATATATTTTTCTTGCTGATGCGTTTGTCCATCTTGGTCTTTGATCAACTCCATTGAATCTCGCATTTGGTTCAGTCTGATTTGCGTTAATATAGTATATTCCATTAACATCTTTGCTATATATAAATTCCACAGTTCCAATAAATCCAAATGGTAATTTCTGATCAACACCAATATTTGAACGCCAGATTTGAGGGAATTTAAAGTTTGGATCTGTTAAAGCCAATTCATAAGATGAGGCAGGCAAGCCGGTTGCAGGCTTTTTATATTTGTTTGGATCAGGATTAAAAGCTCTTTGTTTTGTGTTTTCAACTCTTTCAAAACCAGTCAATACTCCGTTATTTCCTACTTGGTTTGAAATCCATACATAAGCTGGTCTTCCAGTAAATATTCCAGTACCACCTCTTAACTGAGTAGTTTTATCTCCGAATAAATCGAAGTTAAATCCAATTCTGGGTGAAAATAGAATGTTAGCATCAGGCATTTTTTCTGTACTGTAATTAACAATCTGTCCGTTTTCATCTCTGAATTTCATTGTATCAACTTCAAAGTTTTTGTAACCAGTATTTTCAAAGAAAGGAATATCTATTCTGAATCCACCTATTAAATTTAGATTATTCAAGACCTGCCATTGATCCTGAGCATATATGCCGGTGTACAAAACTTTTAATGGCTGAATAGGTTTTTCCTGACCGGGAATATTTGACCATCTTACCTGAAATCTTCTTAAAGTTACAGTTGAAGAATCTCTATTTGGGTTGGAGAGATAACCATTGGCATCATTATAAAAATCAGCTAATGAATTGTACACATAAACGCTTTGTGAACCCGGGAAGAATATATTTTCTGATTCATATCTTTCTATACTTAACCCAAATGTTAAACTGTGCTCTGCTAAATATAAACTGAGATTATTCTGGAATTGAAGACTCTTGTATCTGAGTTCATTGTTTGGTGTGAAAGGTTCGAAACCAAATGATGTATAAACAGAGCCACCTGAGAGAATATCAACGAATGGGAAAAATTTCCCAACCGGGTCTCTTGATTCATCGTTGAATGTATAACCAATAATTAAATTGTTTGTCATATTATCAGCCAGAATTGAGTTCCACTCGCCGACAATTGAACGAATATTTTCAAGAATTCTGTAATTGGAGTTAGCAAAATTCAGTGCCTGAATGGTAGATCTTCTGGTTCCAAAACCAAGAGAACTTGAATTTGATAATAAAACATCTGTGAAAGAATCGAGATGTGTATATCTTAAACTAACCTTGTTTTTATCATTAATATTGTAATCCAATCTTACAAGAAATCTGGTTGATGGAGTCTCGAAATCATAACCCTGATAAGGACCGGTTTCATAATTAAACTTTTCTTTCAAATATGCACTCAGTAAATCAAGATCACTTTTCAATACTCTTGTTACATTACCGCCGATTGGAGTTAATGTATCTGGTCTTGCAATGAATGTTGTGCCAGGCTGGGTTAAATTATCATCTTCAAAATTTACAAAGAAGAATAATTTATTTGGAATTATCGGACCGCCTAATCTTAAACCGATCTGATTAAATTTGAATGTACCTGGTTTGAACTCGGTATCTTTTGCTTTTTTACCAACAAAAGCTTCATTCCTGAGATTATAATAAACTGACCCTGAGAATTCATTGGTACCTGATTTAGTAACTGTATTGACACCTGCACCTACAAAATTTCCGTTTCTGACGTCGAAAGGTGAGATATTAACCTGAATCTGTTCGATAGCATCAAGAGATATCGGAGCAACGCCGGTTCTGTCGCCCGGTAATCCGGCAAGACCGAATGAATTGTTGAAATATGAGCCGTCAACAGTTATATTGTTGAATCTGTTATCCATTCCGGCAAAGCTTGAGCCTCTTCCAAACTGAGGAGTCAGCTTTGTTAAATCTTCAATTCTTTTTGAAATAGTTGGAAAAGTTTCAATAGTTTGTTTTGCTATAGTGGTTGATGTTCCAGTTCTGTCCGGACGAATAATACCATCTCTCTCTGCGGTAATGGTTATATCACCTAATTGAACTGCTGATTCAGATAGGCTGACATCTAAACGATAATTTTGCCCAAGTTCAAGAAAAATGTTTTCTGTTATTTGATTGTTGTATCCTACAAAAGATACTGTAATTTTATATGGTCCGCCAACACGCATACCGTTAATATTATAACGGCCATCAGCTCTTGTTGATGTTCCATACTGTGTTCCTGATGGTTCGTGAATAGCTATTATGTTTGCTCCCGGTAGTGCTTCCCCTTTTGAATCTGTTACAATTCCGCTCATACTGGAACTTGTTACAACCTGGGAATAAGTATCGGTAACAAACGAGGCTATCAGAAAAAGAACCACAGTAAAAAGAGTCAGTTGAAGTTTTCTCATAGATTACTCCTATTTGTTTTGTAAATTAGATTTAAGTGAATATTCTTTATAAAAAAGAAATGGAACATTAAAATTTTTATTAATTGACGCCCAAAGTTAAAATGTATGATTTTAATCACAAAAATGATTTTATGAATTAATAAAAAATTAATCTTTGATTGTAAAAAGTGCGTTTTTATAAAAAAATTAAAATTTTTACTATCAGTAAAATAATTATCAGATAAGATTTAATCTCTTGAGAATGCGAATATAGAATTGATAATAAAAAAACCTTTTTATAAAAACAGCTGTTCTATATTTTAGATTTATGATTTTATACCGTTATATACTCAGTAATCATTTTATCCCTTTTCTGTTTTCTGTCATAACTTTGATTTTCATTTTCCTATTACAATTTCTTATGAGATTTGCAGACAGACTTGTTGGTAAAGGATTAGACACGTGGATAATAGTCAAACTCATAGCATATAATTTAAGTTGGATGTTTGTCCTTGTTGTTCCAATGGCAACTTTAGTGGCAACTCTTATGGCATTTGGTAATTTAAGCCAGAATAATGAAGTAACTATTATGAAATCAGGTGGAATCAGTTTGTATAGAATGTTAATATCTCCTGTTATTGCAAGTATAGTTGTTGCCTATCTGTTGTTTTTATTTAATAATGAAGTATTACCGGACGCAAATCATCAGGCAAAAATTTTAATGAGTGATATTTCCAGAACAAAACCAACTCTATCTTTAGAGCCTGGGTTTTTTTCTCAGGAAGTGCCCAGCTATGCAATTCTTGCAAGAAAAATTGATCAAAAGACAAATGATTTATTTGACCTAACCATTTATGATTATTCAAATCTTTATAAAATTAATGTCGTTACAGCTAAAAGAGGTAAAATATTCTTTTCATCAAATCAGACAAAACTAATTATGTCCTTACAGGATGGAGAAATTCACGAAAGTAATATTAACAATAAAGGAGCTTATAGAAGATTAAGATTTGAAAGACACAAAATTGCAATGAATGCTGATCAATTTACATTTCAACAATCTGGCACTTCTTCACGCGGAGAGAGAGAACTTAGTATTGAAGCAATGAATTATATTACTGATAGTCTCAAACAAATGAATGAAAATTATAAAAAAAACTTCTATGATGAAGTTAAGTCATATATGTTAATTGGTAAAGAAGTACCTTTTCAAGTCCGGCAAGTAACAATTAAAATTCCTCAGAATCAAAAATCAATAATTTTAGAAAGATTAAACACATCCAAGTTAGCAATTGTATCAGCCCAAAGAAGAATTGAATATCTCGATAGAGAAATTGATAACTATGCTGTTGAGATTCATAAAAAATATGCCTTACCAGTAGCTTGTATAATATTTATTCTTCTGGGTGCACCTTTAGGAATAATGGTTAGAAAAGGAGGGTTTGGAGTAGCTGCAGGAATTAGTTTATTCTTTTTCCTTATATATTGGGCATTCTTGATTGGTGGAGAAAAATTATCAGACAGAGGAATTATTTCTCCTTTCTGGGGTATGTGGGCAGGAAACGTATTTTTTGGAATAGTCGGCGTAATTTTAATAATCAGAACAAATCTGGAAGTTAAGAATATTACTTTTGAAATATTCAGAAAACTTTTGCCAAAATCATTTTCATTCAGAAGCGAGACTGATGAAACTCAAAATACTTGACAGATATTTAATTAAACAATTTCTTCAAACTACAGCTTTTGGACTTTTTGCCTTTATTATAATCTTTATTGTAATTGATGCAATGGAAAATCTTGATGATTTTATTGATCAAAGTGTTCCGGTTTTAAGAATTCTTCATTACTATTTAGTTTTCTCTCCTGAAATAATTCGGTTAATGACTCCTGTTGCAGTATTGTTTGCAGCTTTATTCACTGTCGGCAAAGCAGCAAATCTAAGTGAAATGACTGCTATTAAAGCAAGTGGAGTAAGCTTATTCAGATTTATGTTGCCTTTTTTAATTACATCTATTTTTCTTACTCTTTTTTCAATTTATTTTGGCGGATATGTTGTTCCACTAGCCAATAAGAATAAAGTAAAAATTGAACAAGTATATCTTAAAAAAAGTATTTACTATGCACAGAGTAATATTTTTTTCCAGGATAACAGAACCAGAATTGTTAGTATTGCTTTTTTTGATTCTGATAACAACCGTGCAAATCAGGTCAGTATTCAGGAATTCTCAAATGATGATTTAACTGTTATGAAATCCAGAATTGATGCTGCTTTTCTAATATATGACCCAAAAGATAATTGTTGGATCGCTGAAACAGGAGTATTCAGAAAGTTTGATGAAAAAAATGAAATAGCCGAATACTTTGATAAACGAAAAATCGAACGATTAAACTTTTTGCCTGAGGATTTATCAAACAAACAACAAAAAATATCTGAAATGAATTTGACCGAGCTGAAAGAACTAATCAATACTCAAAAACGTGCAGGAAATGATCCATCTTCAACTTTAATTGACTATTATTCAATTTTCGCTTTTGCTACAACAAACATAATAGTTGTTTTTTTTGGTTTACCAATTTCAGCAAATAAAAGAAAAGGAGGGTTAGCAGTTCAAATTGGATTTAGTATCCTTTTTACATTCCTCTATTTGGTATTTATGAAAATAAGTCAAGCCTTTGGAAAAAATGGGGCTTTATCTCCATTATTAACTGCGTGGTTTGCAAATATTATTTTTCTTATTGCTGCAATTTTTAATCTTATAAGAGCAAAACTGTAGTTCTACGGCTAACATTTATTCCTCTGAATAATTTTTATAATAAAATTTGTGGTATTTATTTGTTTTTGATATCAACTGTGGTTTTATTACTTAATGTAATAGGGTTCAACAAAAAAGAAAACTCTCAAAATCCACAACCTACTACAGGTACAATAAGTGGAAGGATTACTTTACCTCCTGGTGCTGCTGGTGATATTAATAATGCCAGTTTAGCTATCTATGCATCATTTGATGATTGGTTAAACGACAGAGTACTGAGATTTGTAACTGCAAACAGTAGTGGTAATTATGCTTTTACAAATGTAACCCCTGGTACTTACTATATGGATGCCTGGAAAGATAACAATAATAATACATTTTTTGATACTGGAGATTTCTGGGGAGTTTACGGAAGCGGATCATATCCTAATTATCAGGTTAGTCCATTTAGTGTACCTGCTGGTCAAACAACTGCTATAAATTTCACAATTTTTGTAATTCCATAGCCGTTGTTTTTCAAGATTTTCAAAGTCCACCTTCAGAATAATTTAATAATTATTGCAATACTAAAGGTGGATTTTTATAATTAGATCTTCGATAAAATTTCGGATTCTTCAGATAAACGATTTACTAAAATTTCAACCTGCTTTTCAGAACCAAGTAAATCCTGAAGAGATATTTTGTTTAAAAGCTGATCAAGCATTGTTTGAATTGTTTTCCAAAGTGAGCGAATAGAGCAATCAATTGAATTAGTACAAATAGTTTCAACTCCAGAGTGCAAATCGCAGAAAGATGACTCATAAAGTTTACCACCAAGTGCAGTTAAAACGTCTCCTACTTTGATATCTTTAGCCTCACAGGTAAGTTTGTAGCCTCCCGTCTGACCACGAGAACTCTCAACAAATCCTGAAAGTCTCAATATTCTGAGTATCTTGGCAACATTAGCTTCGCTTAATCCTTCTTGTTCACTTAATTCAGGTATAGTCATTCCGTTATCGGAATTGTCTTTTCCGATTCTCAGTAAAAGTCTTAAGCCGTATTCTTCCTGTGTGCTGAATTTCATTTCAAAACTAATTCTGCTTAAACAAAGGAATTTTTGAACCACACGCTTTTGCGTGCATCACTTGTGAGAATTGGTCCGGAGTGATAGAAGGACCTTTGGCTGAGCATAACTCATTAAATACTTGTTTAAGATTGTCAGATATGTGTTCTGCAGTAAATCCTTCTATATCTAATCTTCTCATAAAGTATAAAAGCTCTCCATTTTTAAATAAAGCAATACTAGGTGAAGAAGGAGGAAATCCTTTTATGTAATCTCTTACTTTATCAACTGCATCTCTCTCCTGACCTGCAAATACGGTATAAAGTTTATCAGGGATTATTTCATTTTGTAAGGCAAGGGATACTCCGGGTCTGGCACTACCAGCAGCACAGCCACAGACAGAATTAATCATAACGAGAACTGTTTTATCGTGATTATTCAATATTGCATTTTCAACATCCGAAGGAGTCAGTAATTCAGAGAATCCTACAGCAATAAGTTCATCCCTCATTGGTTGTACAGCTTTCTGATCATACATTGGTGGACGAGATAATATATTCAACATTTTTACTCCATATTTATTTTCTTTTGATATTTTATTATTTAAGATTCCGTTAAAGGCCCTATTCTATGTGTAAATGCTTTAACCTAAATTAAATTATTTGAACCTGAACCTGAACTGTATTAAAGAAATCCCAATTCTAATTTTGCAACTTCCGACATCATATCTTTGTCCCAGGGTGGTGACCAAACAACCTCGACTTTTGCACTTTTGACTTCTTTGATTGCAGCAATTTTACTTTCAACTTCTGCTGGTAAAGACTGAGCTGCCGGACACATTGGGGAAGTGAGCGTCATTTTTATTTTAACATTTGCATCATCATCAATTGCAATCTCATAGATCAATCCCAATTCAAAAATGTCAACTGGAATCTCAGGGTCATAACAGGTTTTTATAGTTTTGATAATTTTTTCTTCAAGTTCTTGTTTATTTAATTCACTCATAAAAACCTCTTAAATTAAAAATTCTTTTAACCATAATCATAATAATACTCTTACTCTTACTCTTACTCTTTTTCTTACTCTTACTCTTATTCTGTCGTAACCTTTTCTCCCTTACCTTCAAGTGCATTTATCATTGTATGCCAGGCTAAAGATGCGCATTTTACTCTTGCTGGGAACTCTCGTACTCCTGAAAAAACTGCAAGCTTTCCTAATTGATCCAAATCAACTTCTTCATCAATTTTAGCTGTAACAAGATGATGAAATTTGTCGAAAAGAAATTTAGCTTCATCCACTGATTTACCTTTGAGCATTGATGTCATTAACGATGCAGATGCTTTTGATATTGCACAACCTGATCCCTGGAAGGAAATATCGCGAATAATTTTATTATCATCTAATTCAAGATAAATTGTTATGTTATCACCACACAGAGGATTGTAACCTTCAAGAGCAACGGTCGGGTTTTCTATTTTTCTAAAATTTCTTGGAGATTTATTATGATCTAAAATTACCTGCTGATAAAGCTCTCTTAATTCTTGTTGCATTATTTAAAGACCTCCAGAATTTTTTTTAATCCATTATAAAGTATGTCAATTTCATCGAAAGTATTGTACATTCCGAAAGATGCGCGGGATGTTGCGGGAATTTTGAATTTGTCCATTACTGGTTGCGTGCAATGATGCCCGGTTCTAATTGCAACTCCTTCAAAATCCAGGAATGTACCCACGTCGTGAGGATGAATATTATCAAGAACAAATGATAATACGGATATTTTATTTTTAGCAGTTCCGATTACTCTTAGGCCGCTTAATGTGCTAATCTTATCTGTGGCATATTCCAGCAATGTATTCTCGTAGTAGGCAATTCTATCAAGTCCAACGTTTGAAACATAATCAATTGCAGCTCCTAAACCAATCGCTCCTGCTATGTTCGGAGTTCCGGCTTCAAATTTATGGGGCAATTCATTGTAAGTTGTTTGTTTAAACGTCACTTTCGAAATCATATCTCCGCCGCCCTGATATGGAGGCATAATTTCAAGAAGATTTACTTTGCCATAAAGAATTCCAATTCCAGTAGGACCATACAGTTTATGGCCACTGAATGCAAGAAAATCACAATCTAATTCCTGCACATCTAATTCAAGATGATTAACAGCTTGGGCAGCATCTAAGAGAACAGGTACATTATAGGAATGAGCTAAATTAATTATTTCTTTGACCGGATTAACTGTCCCAAGCGAATTAGAAGCATAAACTACCGAGACAAGTTTAGTTTTTTCAGAAATAAGTTTTTCAAATTCTTCAAAAATCAATTCTCCGGTTTCGCTAATAGGAATTACTTTAAGATTTGCTTTTTTCTCTTCACATATCAACTGCCAGGGAACGATATTAGAATGATGTTCCATCTCTGAAATTATAATATCGTCACCTTCTTTAAGAAATTTTCTACAATAAGTCTGAGCAACTAAATTAATGGATTCAGTCGTTCCTTTAGTAAAAATGATTTCATTTTTTCCCAAAGCATTTATAAACTTTTTGACTTTGATGCGTGAACTTTCAAAAGCTTCGGTAGCCTCCTGACTTAAAGCGTGTACACCACGGTGAATATTAGCATTCTGTTTGTAGTAATAATTTTCTAAACTGTGAAGAACGTGCAGAGGTTTTTGAGTTGTTGCAGCATTGTCAAGGTAAACTAATGGTTTGCCGTGCACAAGCTGACTCAAGATCGGGAAATCACTTCTGATTTTTTCTACATTATAGTTGATTTGTCTTTTTAATTCTGTATTATTTTCTTTGAGTAACATTTAGTTAAACTTTCTTGTAATTATTTTCTCGAGATAATCTCTCAGAGCCTCAATTTTAATAGATGTAATCACATCACTTGCGAAGGCGTGAATCAAAATAGCTGTAGCAGCATCTTCTCCAATCCCTCTGCTTTTAAGATAAAATTTGGCTTCCTCATTTAATTTTCCAATCGTAGCACCGTGAGAGCATTTGACATCATCAGCAAAAATTTCAAGCTGTGGTTTTGTATTCATTACGGCAGAATCAGAAAGTAATATTACATTATTTTCCTGAAAAGCGTTTGTTTTCTGAGCATCTTGTCTGACCATTACTTTACCATTAAAAACACCCTTGGAATTTCCTTGAAGAATACCTTTATAGTGTTCGTGACTGTTACAATGCGGTTTGGCGTGATCAATTAAGGTATGTGCATCAAATAATTGATCGCCATCAATCATAAACAAGCCATTTAAAGTGCTTTCCGAACCCTCACCTTTAAACACTGAATTAAATTCATTTCTGGAGAATTTTGCTCCGGTCGAAATTAAATGTGAGCTGAAGTTACTATTCCTTCCCTGATTAGTGTCCATTCGCCCGATGTGAATAGATTTAAGACTTTCTTCCTGAAGTTTTATATGGTCCAAATTTCCATTTTCATCAACAAAAATTTCAGTAACCGAATTAGTAAAATATTCTGTATCGGTATCAGAAACATAATGTTCTAAAATAGTAACCTGAGCATTTTTCCCGACAACGAACAGATTTCTTGGTTGAATCAAATCTTTTGGAGAACTTGAGTTATTATAAAACATTAAGTGAATAGGTTCCTCGACAACCTTTCCATCAGGAACGTAGATAAGTGCGCCATCAATAACGAAGGAAGAGTTAAGTGCAATAAAAAAATTGTTGGTAATATCAGATGCACTTCCGAGATATTCTTTGATAATTGGGTTATTATTTTTAATTGCCTCTGACAGACTAAGAATTTCAACTCCTGATGGAATATCTAATAATTTCGATAAATCTTTATTATAAATTCCATTTACAAACGTTATTAAATTGTGTTCAAGGTTATCGAATAAAAACTTACTTATATGATCGTATGAAAAATCAGATTTAACAGGATTTATTTTGAATTCTTCTTTTGTTAAAAAAGATACGTTTGTGTATTTCCATTCCTCATTTTTTACAGAAGGTATATCCAAATTTATGAAATGTTCGAAAGCCTTTTTTCTATAAAGATGAATAGGATGTTGTTTTTCGCCGTTAAGATTTTTTTCAAAATCTTCAAAACTCTGCAAGCATATTTCTTTAAAGGTCAATTTGTTTTGGTTCATATTTATCAACTCCTCACACCGGCATTTCTTCTTTTTGATTTTTAATCCAATCGTAACCTTTTTCTTCTAATTCAAGAGCTAATTCTTTTGAGCCTGATTTAACAATCTTACCCTGATAGAGAACGTGAACGAAATCGGGTACGATATAATTCAACAATCTCTGATAATGTGTAACGATAACAATGGCATTATCTTTCGAACGAAGCTTATTGACACCATTAGCAACTATTCTCAGAGCATCAATATCCAAACCTGAGTCAGTTTCATCCAATATAGCAAGTTTAGGATTTAATACTGCCATTTGAAAAATTTCATTTCTCTTCTTTTCTCCACCAGAGAATCCTTCATTTACAGATCGGCTTAAAAATTTTTGGTCGAGCTCGACAAGTTTACTTTTTTCTTTGAGAAGTGATAAGAATTCTATTGCATCTAACTCTTCCTCTCCTCTGTATTTTCTTATTTCATTTAATGCAGTTTTCAGCAGGTTTGTATTACTTACTCCGGGAATTTCAACCGGATATTGAAAAGCCAGAAATACTCCTTCTCTTGCTCTGTCTTCCGGGGCTAATTCTAAAAGATTTTTCCCATTATACCAGATTTCTCCTTCTGTAACTTCATAATCTTCCTTTCCCGCCAGAATTGAAGCAAGAGTAGATTTTCCCGAACCATTTGGACCCATAATAGCGTGGACTTCTCCAAAGTTTACACTTAAATCTATTCCTTTGAGAATTTCATTTCCGTTTATACTTGCGTGTAAATTTTTTATTTCTAATAACATTTTAACTCCATTTTTTAATGTTTTTTTTGTTCAAATTTTTATAAATCTAAGTTTGAAATGTTTTTAAGCGGGGCTGTCCCAAAAGAGGTAAAAAGTCATTGCGAACGAGTCTTCGAGTGAAGCAATCTTTATCTTTTAATTCAAAAATGAGATCACTTCACTTCGTTCGTGATGACAAAATTACTTTTTGGACAGCCCCGTTTGGGAGAGGCCAATCATCCCACACTACCTTCCAAACTAATACTCAATAACTTTTGCGCTTCTACAGCAAATTCCATTGGCAATTCGGCCAGAACTTCTTTTACATAACCATTTACAATCAGATTAACAGCATCTTCTTTAGCAATTCCTCTCTGATTCAAGTAGAAAATCTGATCTTCACCAATTTTTGAAGTTGTGGCTTCGTGTTCAACTTGTGCTGTTGGATTATTAATTTCTAAATAAGGAAATGTATGTGCACCACATCTGTCACCAATTAAAAGAGAATCACATTGAGAAAAATTTCTTGCGTTTTCTGCTTTTTTATTGATTTTAACAAGTCCTCGATAACTGTTATTGCTTTTCCCGGCAGAAATTCCTTTTGATACAATAGTGCTCTTTGTATTTTTTCCAATATGAATCATTTTTGTGCCAGTGTCAGCTTGCTGCATATTGTTAGTAACAGCTACAGAATAAAATTCCCCAATTGAGTTATCTCCCTGAAGCACACAACTTGGATATTTCCAGGTAATTGCCGAGCCTGTTTCTACCTGTGTCCAGGATATTTTTGAATTTATGCCTTTACATAAACCTCTTTTAGTTACAAAATTATAAATACCACCCTTACCTTCTTTATCTCCCGGATACCAGTTCTGAACAGTTGAATATTTTATTGTAGCATTATCAAGTGCAACTAATTCAACAACTGCAGCGTGTAATTGGTTTTCATCTCTAATCGGGGCTGTACATCCTTCGAGATAACTTACATAAGAACCCTCATCTGCAACGATTAAGGTTCTTTCAAACTGCCCGGTTTCAGAGGCATTGATTCTAAAGTATGTTGATAATTCCATTGGACATCTAACGCCTTTAGGAACATAGACAAAAGAACCATCACTGAAAACTGCAGAATTTAAGCTTGCGTAAAAATTATCAGTAAAAGGAACAACACTTCCAAGATATTTTTTAATTAGTTCCGGATGTTCTTTTATTGCTTCGGACATTGAGCAGAAAATTATTCCAAGGTCTTTTAGCTTATCTTTGAATGTTGTTGCGACCGAAACAGAATCAAAAACTGCATCTACAGCAACTCCAGCTAACATCATTTGTTCTTCAAGTGGAATCCCAAGTTTATTATAGGTTTCTCTGATCGCAGGATCAATTTCATCAAGCGAATTGTATTTAGGTTTGCTTTTAGGAGCTGAGTAGTAAGAAATATCCTGAAAGTCAACTTTATCATACTTAACATTTTGCCATTGAGGTTCGGTCATAGTCAACCAATAACGATAAGCTTTTAACCTCCATTCCAACATCCATTCAGGTTCTCCCTTTTTGGCAGATAATTGCCTTATGATATCCTCATTCAAACCTTTAGGAAGTTTATCTTCCTCAACCTCAGTGACAAAACCATATTTATATTCCCGATTTGCTAATTCCTCAATTTTTTGAGTTTCTGTAATGCTCATTATCTCTCCGATTAAAATTTATTAACTAACCTAATTTATTTAATCTTTACAAAATTGTCAAGATTATTTTACAACAGAGGATTTTGAATATAAGTTCACATTAGAGTTCAGGTTCAGGTTCAGGTTTAAGTTGATTGTAAGAATATAGTTAAAAATATGTTATCAAATCCATTTTAATTGTTTTTTGCTCAATAATCGGTTAATTTTGGGCAGATAATTAGAGAATTACAAATTGAACGACCAGAGCGAAAATAAAAATATCCCTTTGAATAACGAAGGGAATAAATCTGCTTCCCCGAATTGGAGGAAAGGAAGAAAAAGATTCTATCCTAAAAAGAAATTTATTGCTGACTCAGATAAAAGTAAATCAGAAGTTTCATTCAAAACATCTTTCAAGAAGATCTCTATTATAGTACCATTGTATAATGAAGAAGAGTCTTTGCAGCCTTTGGTAAACGAAATCAGAAAAGCTCTCAGACCTTTAAACACCTCCTATGAAGTTTTGCTAATTGACGACGGAAGTAACGATAAGTCCCTTAATATAATCAAAGAAATTGCCAGAACTGATAATAGGTTTAAATTTATCAGTTTCAGAAAGAATTACGGAAAATCAGCTGCACTTCAGATTGGTTTTATTAATGCTACCGGTGATGCTGTTGTCACAATGGATGCCGACCTTCAGGATGATCCCAATGAAATTGGTAATCTTCTAAAAAAACTTGAGGAAGGATATGATCTTTGCTCAGGATGGAAAAAGCAGAGGTTTGATCCGTTGGTTAAAAAGTATTCTTCCCGTTTCTTCAATTTTGTAACAAGAGTAATCAGCGGAATTAAAATTCACGATTTTAACTGTGGACTGAAAGCTTATAAAGTTGAAGTTGTGAAAAATATTAAAGTTTACGGCGAATTACATAGATATATCCCTGTATTAGCAAAATGGCAAGGTTTTAGTGTTACAGAAATTGCAGTACAACATCATCCCAGAAGATACGGAAAGACTAAATTTGGTATATCACGATTCTTCAAAGGGTTTATTGATTTAATAACTGTAATATTTGCTACCAGATACATTAAGAGACCAATGCACTTTTTTGGTTTTTTTGGTGCTATGGCTTTTTTCATTGGTATTATAGTAAATGCCTATTTATCCTATTTATGGATTACCGGACAGCCTTTAAGCAATAGACCAATGCTGTTTTTGGGTATTCTTCTGATTATCGTTGGTGTACAATTCTTTTCCGTTGGACTTCTGGGAGAAATGATTGTTCACAATACTATGAACGATCGTGAATATGTAATTAAAGACCGAAATATTTAAGAATTCATAGATTCCCTGCCTGAAATGAAATATGATCCTGTCAAAAATGTATTTGCTTCTGTTATAAAAGTAATTCCTTTTCTAAGAGTTTTATTTTACAAATTGTTAGATTTATTCTTTTTAAGGTCCTGGTATGTCAGAAGAGAATTAAAAAAGCTTCGCTCAGAATTCGGAAATAAAGAAATATGCATTCTGGATGCAGGAACCGGGTTCGGACAATACACCTATTTTATGGCAAAGAATATGCAACCTTGTAATATTTCAGCCATTGATATTAAGAAGGACTGGATTGAAGATTGTCATAATTTTTTCAATCAACAAAAAATTAGTAATGTTGAATTTTCTGTTGAGGATTTAACAGAATTAGATTATTCAGAAAAATTTGATATAATTCTTTGCGTTGATGTTATGGAGCATATCCCGGATGATAAAATAGTATTTCAAAATTTTTACAGAGCATTAAAACCAAATGGCTATCTGATTATTAATACCCCCTCAGTTTACGGTGGAAGCGATGTGCACGATGAAGACGAAGAAAGTTTTATCGGCGAACATGCAAGAGTCGGTTATTCAAAAGAAGAATTAGAAACAAAACTTCATCCTATTGGATTTAAAACTCACCAATCAAAATACACTTATGGATTTTGGGGTGATAAAGCCTGGCGCGTAGGTATCAAATATCCTATGCTATTATTGAATTTCAGTAAGTTCTTTTTTTTGCTTCTTCCTTTTTATTTTTTAATTACTTTTCCCTTAACATTCATAATGATGTTTATTGATTTCTCAACAGAAAATAAAATAGGTTCTGGTATAAATTTCATAGCTCAGAAAAAAGTTTAATGGAGAGATAATGGCTAAACAAAAAAATGTTGTAAAGACATCAAAACAAAATGAAGAATCTTTTTTATCAAAATTTGATTTGAATAATTTGATTCCACAAAAACATCATCCCTGGTTAGTTATTCTCGTAATCTTTATTTTGTTTTTAATTTTTCTTAATCCCCTTTACTTCGGAAATAAAACTTTCCAATCAGGTGATATTATCACAATGGAAAGTATGAAAAGTTATCTCGAAAAAGATAGAGAAGGTTTTTCATTATGGAATCCTTACATCTTTTGTGGAATGCCTGCTTATGCTTTAAGCACTGAACCAACGTGGTTCAACCTCATCTATACAGTTTATACTATGATAAGAACTGCTTTTGCCTCCCTGTTTTCTGTTCAATATGCTATGTGGAGTTTTTATCTTATTATTCTTGCACTCACCTCTTTTTTACTTATGAAGTATTTAACAAAAAATACTTTAGTAAGTCTGTTTTCTGCATTAGCAACTTCATTTTCAACGGGGATAATAGTTTTTCTTTTCATTGGTCACGTGACGAAACTGACTTCTCTTTGTATGTATCCACTATTGTTTCTTTTGATTTTAAGATTAAAAGAAAAATTTACTTTGCTGGATTTTCTTTTACTCATCGTTACTCTCCAGCTGCTGATTCAAGGATTTCACGTTCAGATTATTTTTTACATTTTCTTCGCAACAGCAATTTATTTTATATATTTCTTAATCAGACATTTAGTGAAAAAAGAAAATGAACAATTAAAAGGATTAGTTAAAGCGGGCGTTTCAGTAGTATTTGCTATTGTAATAGCACTTCTTATTCAATCAGATAATTTTACTCAAATATACGAATACACTCCCTACTCAACACGCGGAACAGAAAGTATTATCGAAAAGTCAGCACCAAAGACTGCCAAATCAGAATCAGAATATTATGAGTATCACACCGAATGGTCTTTTTCAATAGGAGAAGTTCTCACATTTATTGTCCCTTCATATTACGGTTTTGGAAATTCCACTTACAAAGGACCTTTAACTAATAATCAACCAGTAGAAGTTAATACATACTTTGGACAGATGAGATTTGTAGATGTAGCAATGTATATGGGAATCATAGTTTTCTTTCTCGGAATCTATGCAATGATAGCTCTCAGAAAAAATCCTCTTGTTCAATATTTGACTGTAATTATTATAATTTCTCTTTTGATTTCATTTGGGAAAAATTTCTCAGTCTTATTTGATTTAATGTTTTACTACTTCCCATATTTCGATAAGTTCAGGGTTCCCTCAATGATTTTAGTATTGATACAAATAAATTTACCTATTCTTGCAGGTCTTGGATTAATGAACATCTTGTCTTTAAGAGATAAAAAAGAAGATAAGAATAAAACTGTTTTGAGAAATATCGCACTGGGAGTATCAGCATTTTTTGTTTTAACACTTTTGCTTAACTCTGTAATTTCTGATTGGTTTATCGGAAGGATTAATTCCTATGCTGATGCTTTGCAAAACTCCCAATTAGCTCAACAGTATAAAGTTCTTGCAAATTATACATCTGAAATGTTTACCGCTGATCTGATTCTTGGATTATTATTTTTAACAATTTGTACCTGGAGTATTTATTTTTATTATCAGCGAAAATTTTCAGCAGATATTTTGATTTTGGTATTTATAATTGTGACAATGATAGACTTGTGGAGAATTGATTCAAGAGGAGCAAAGTATATTGATAATCCTGATGTTAAAAGCATTTTCACTGAACCTGATTATGTTTCTTTTATTAAATCTCAGAATGATAATGAACCATTCAGAATTTTTAATGCCAAGCAAGATGGCTCACCAGGTTCATTAAACAATAACACAAATTTCCACGCATATTTTCTTCTGGAAGATTTTTATGGCTATTCAGGAATCAAACCACGTGCTTATCAGGATTATATGGATGTTGTTAGCCCAATAAACCGGGACTTATGGAATATGCTGAACGTAAAATATTTAATTACCGATAAACCCGCAGCAATACCAGGTATGAAACAATTATATTCATCAGAAAGGAGTTATGTTTATTTGAATGAATATAGATTTCCCAGAATGTTTTTTATTGACAAACTCGAAAACATTTCAGAGCTTGAGTTTTTAAATCAATTTAGAGACGGAAGAATTAACCCGCAGAAAACAGGAATTGTTGAAGGCGAAATTCCTTTGATTGATGTTCCTGATTCAACAGTAAAAATAAATATTCTCAAATATGATGAAGCATTAATTGAAGCTGAAATAATTGCAAGCGGTAATAATTTTGTTTTTATTGGAAACACTTATCATCCTGGTTGGAAAGCAACAGTGAATGGAAAAGAATCAAAGGTTTTCAAAACTAATCACGGGTTTCTCGGAATTGTTATCCCAAAGGGAATTAACAAAGCTATAATTAAATATGCTCCCGAAAGCTTTTTCATTGCAAGAAATATTTCTTTTATTCTCAGCAGTCTCGTTGTATTGGGTTTGATAATTGTTTTTATAAAGGACTTTATAAATAGAAAAAAATATTCAACAGTTGGACGATAAATTAAACACGAAAATAAATTTCAAATCATCGGGTTTTAGAAAATATTTCGCTAATACCGGATGGATGTTTTTTGAAAAAATATTTAGAATATTACTTGCATTTACTGTTACGACCCTTCTTGCAAGATATTTAGGACCTTCAGATTACGGTTTGTTTAATTACGTATTAAGTTTCACTGGCCTTTTCACAATTTTATCATCATTTGGTCTTGAAAACATATTAATTCGTGAACTTGTTAAAAATCCGGAAAAATCTCATACTTTATTAGGCACTGGATTCCGGTTGAGAATTTACGGAGCATTTTTATCAATTCTGTTAACTCTTATTACTGCAATTTTAATTGATGAACCATTATCTACTTTAATTCTAATTGCAATTATTTCTTCGGGAACAATCTTCCAATCAATGATGGTTGTTGAGCAGTATTTTCAGGCAAGAGTTGAAGCAAAGAAAAATGTAATCGCACAGAGTTCATCATTTTTTTTAATGTCGTTTTTAAAGATCATTCTGATATTACTCAATCAGCCTTTAATTATGATAGTATTTGCTCAGGTAAGCGAGTTTATTTTTCTATCTTTTGGTTACTTTATAATTTATAAAAAATCCGGTTATGGATTTCACCATTGGGCTTTTGATCTTCAAACCGCAAAAATTATGTTTAAGGACTCCTGGCCTTTGATGCTCTCAGGACTTGTAATTTCTGTTTATATGAAAATTGATCAGGTAATGATAAAAAATATGATGACTGCCGCTGATGTTGGATATTACGCTGCTGCAGTAAAACTAAGTGAGGCTTGGTACTTTATTCCTATGACAATAAGTGCTTCCCTGTTCCCGGCTATTGTCAATGCCAAATCACAAAGTGAAGAATTATACTTAAACCGTATTCAAAAACTTTACGACCTACTGGCAGCGATAGCTATTTGTATAGCAATTCCTACTACAATTTTTTCTGATTTGATTATTAAAATAATTTTTGGCGTAAAATTTATGCCGGCCTCTACTGTTTTGACTATATATATATGGGCTGGAGTTGGAACTTTCTTAGGCGTTGCAAGCAGTCAGTATTTAATCAGTGAAAATTTAACTAAGTTATCTTTTTATAGAACCTTAATTGGGATGATTGTAAATGTTTTACTAAATATTTACCTGATTCCCAAATATGGTATAAATGGGGCTGCTTTTGCCACATTAGTTTCTTATACTCTTGCAACATTCTCAATCGGGATTTCAAGAGTTACTCACAAACAAATGATAATGATGATGAAATCAGTATTTTTAATTAATCTTGTAAAAGAAATATTTAAGTATGTCACTAAGTCTAAAAGAAAAATTTAAAACAGTATCATATTTTATTACTCACCCCTCTTCTCTGAGGATGATTCTCTCACTTAAAGAATCAGGATATTTGAAAGAGGAAGGCTGGTTCAAATCTTTTGAATTAAAACAGCCATTAGATAAAAACGACAATCCAATACCGTGGTTTACTTATCCAGCCATAGAATTCTTAAAAGGAAGATTGAGTAAAGAATTCAGTGTTTTTGAGTACGGCTGCGGAAATTCAACTTTATTTTTTTCAGAAAGAATTAAAGAAATAATATCAGTAGAAACAAACCCGGAATGGTATAACAAAATTAAGCTGAAATTAAAATCAAATTGCAATCTGATTTTGTATGATAATAAGCCAGTTGATTACAACTATGAAGAGATTATTAAGCAATTCGATAAAAAGTTTGACATAATAGTTATTGATGCAATAAAACGTAATGAAGTTATGAAAGTTGCTGTTGATTATGTAAAGTCAAATGGTGTAATTATACTTGATAATTCAGATATTGATGAATATAAACCCGGAATAGAATATTTGATTGAAAAAGGTTTTAAAAAATTAGACTTTTGGGGAATTCAGGCAGGATACTTTAATAAAACCTGCACAACAATTTTTTATAAATCACATAACTGTTTGGATATATGAATAATCTTGCTCCAATAGCATTATTTGTATATGCCCGTCCTGAAGAAACTGCAAAAACTTTTGAGTCTTTAAGCAAAAATTACCTCGCAGAAGAATCTATTTTGTTTATTTTTTCTGATGGTCCTAAGAGTGAAAAGGACTTTAACAGAGTGTCTGAAGTCAGAAAATTTATTAACAGCCTCAAAACAGGATTTAAGAGAATAATAGTAGTAGAAAGAGATAAAAATCTTGGGTTAGCAAATTCAATTATCACTGGTGTTTCAGAGGTACTTAACGAATATGATAAAATTATAGTAATGGAAGAAGATCTTATTTCCTCAAAAAATTTTCTGAATTTCATCAACGACTCCCTTATTAAGTATGAAAAAGATGAAAGAGTTTTTTCTGTTACAGGATACACTTACCAAATAAGAATTCCTGATAATTACAATTTTGATAATTATTTTACTCCAAGATGTGAGTCCTTGGGATGGGGTACTTGGAAAAACCGCTGGCTTAAGGCAGATTGGAATGTTGCTGACTTAAAAGAGTTCATTTCAAATAAGACCTTAATCAAAAAATTCTCAGAAATTGGAGGTGACCTTGTGGGAATGCTTTTCAGGCAACAGCTTGGAAAAGTTGATTCGTGGGCTGTCAGATGGTGTTACTCTCATTTCAAAAACCAGGCATACTGCTCTTATCCCGTAAAATCTAAAATAATTCATATAGGTGAAGGCGGTTTTGCAACCCACGTTAATAAAGAATTAAAGTTTCTTTATACAGAGCTGGACAATGGATTAAAAACTGCTTTTAACTTTAATCCCTACATCAATATTGAAGAGCCTATTCAAAATCAATTTCAGAAAATTTTTAGAAAAAGTATTATTTCAAAGACAAAAAATATTCTGTTAAAACAAATTATAAGGTTAAAATTTTATCAGAAAAGTTAATTTGATTTAAACCAATCAGTATTTTAATTTTGGATAAAAAAAGGAGGCAGATATGCGAAACCTTATTTTTTTCGCTGTTTTAATCTTAGTCTTATTTAATCTGTCCTGCTCTGAAAATTCTAATCCCATTAAAACCGAACAATCAGGAAAAGTTTTACTTAAGTTTGACAAAGTCAACATACCTGAAAACATTTCGATTGTTAAAGCTACTCTAACTCGCTCTGGTTTTCAAAATATAACAGGTATATTAAATCTACTTTCAGACTCAACTGCTTCAATAACTCTAAGTGATATACCAGTTGGAATGTGGCATCTGAAAGTTGATGCTATGAATGACTCAATGGTTATATTATATACCGGTGAAACGGATGTAAATATTCTTGCGGGATTCACAACTAATGTTAATTTATCACTTCAACCGACTGGTCAGGGAACGGGATCAATTTATATTTATGTTACCTGGGGGACACAAAATACTAATTTTAGTTATGTAGATTATTCTAACAATCCGATAATTTCAGGTGGAAATAATAATTATGATTATTATGGAGTAAGTCAACCGGTAATAATATTTGATGAAGGTAAATATAAAATGTGGTATTATGGAGATGGTGGAAGTGCCAAGAAATATGTACTCTATGCAGAGTCTTCTGATGGTATTAATTGGATCAAAAATCCTAATCCTGTTTTGTCACCTGGGCCACAAGGGAATTGGGACTCTTGGGCTGTTCAAGCTGCGGCAGTTCTTAAAGAAAATAATCAATATAAAATGTATTATACAGCTTTTGCCAATCAATACGGTCCCTGGTATGTTGGCTTAGCGACATCTGCAGATGGAATTAACTGGACTAAAAGATCAAACCCGGTATTTTACTCGGGAACAGGTTGGGAAAATCAGATTGCGGCTGGTTCTGTAATAAAAATTAATGGGAAATATTATTTGTATTATACAGGAATAAATCCCCAATCTTATCGTATTGGCTTGGCAATATCAGATGATGGAGAAAATTTTACAAGATTTTCAGGTAATCCTATCATAAACATCACTCAATCCTGGGAAAATTCTGGTGTTTGTGTTCCGCACGTTTTTATGGAAAACAATATCTACAAAATGATTTATATGAACACTGCTAATACCGCATTTGGACTCGCCTACTCAAATGATGGTAAAGTATGGAACAAGGAAAATATGAATCCTGTTTTCACAACTAATCAAACAACAAATGGTTGGGCTAATGTAAGCATTGCTTATCCAAGATATATAAAAGTTAATAATGAGATAAGGATTTATTACGGTGGAAGCAAAAATGCCCCGCCAAATGTTTATCATAAGATTGGATTCTTTAGAAGGTTAAATTGAAATTATTATCTTCATATGGGGCTGTCCAAAAAGTAATTTTGTCATCACGAACGAAGTGAAGTGATCTCATTTTTGAATTAAAAGATAAAGATTGCTTCACTCGAAGACTCGTTCGCAATGACTTTTTACCTCTTTTTAGACAGCCCCTTTAATTTAATACTAACCTTCAAACTTCCAATTATTTTTTATCTTTGTATATAGAATTTATAGCTAATGATAAATATAGATAAACCAATTTTTAACGATAACCGGAATTATAACTATTCAGGCTTCGAAGATTTTGATAGACCTGATTATTCATTTATTGTTGAGCTTGTGAATGAAAATTCCAAAGTTGTTGATCTAGGTTGTGGAAACGGTAGCTTGATGCAAAAACTTGTTAGAGAAAAAAAAGCTTCCGTTAAAGGTATCGAGATTTCTGAAAGCGGGGTTAGCATATGTAAAGAAAAAGGATTGGATGTAATTCAAGGAAGGATTGATAATATTTTACCATTTAAAGACAATGAATTTGATTATTCTATCTGCCACATTACAATTCAGATGGTAATGTATCCGGAAGTACTACTTCAGGAAATGAAAAGAATATCAAAATATCAGATTATTTCTTTCCCAAACTTCGCTTTTTATAAAAATCGCTTAGAACTATTGTTTAATGGTAGAATGCCAAGAAAAATGTTATTTGGATATGACTGGTTTAATACAGGGCATATACATCAATTGTCTTACAAAGACTTCATTGAATTAATTAACATTGTTGGAAATCTAAAGATCCGGAAAATATCATTCATTAAAAGCAATTCTATTAAAGATTATTCAATCCCAATATTCCCTAATTTACTTATGCAGTTCCCCATTTTTTTATTAACTAAAAATGAATAAACTTATACATAAAATTCTTAATCATCCAATATTATTAGAAAGACCTCCTGTTCTTGTTGATATAGGTGCTTCTGAAAAAATTAATCCTAAGTGGAGAAAATTCTCTAAGTATTCTGTTTGTATTGCTTTTGACGCTGACGATAGAGATTTTTCAATTGTTTCAAAAGAAAATGAAGAATTCAAAAAACTATACAAGATAAATAGAATTGTAACAGCTAATGATTCGAGTTCAAATAAATTTTATTTAACAAAATCACCTTACTGCTCAAGTTCGTTAAAACCGGATTTGTCTTCTCTTTCAAACTATACTTTTTACAAAAAATTTGAAGTTGTATCTGAAAAAGTGTTACCGACTGTAAGAGTTAAAAATATTATGAAAGAGTTGAATATTGAATATGTGGATTGGTTTAAATCAGACAGTCAAGGAACTGATTTAAGATTGTTTCTCGATTTAGGTGAAGATATAAATAAAAATATTATCGTTGCTGAACTCGAACCAGGAATAATTGACGCCTATATAAATGAA
Source organism: uncultured Ignavibacterium sp. (assembly GCA_937942875.1). Lineage (GTDB taxonomy): Bacteria > Bacteroidota > Ignavibacteria > Ignavibacteriales > Ignavibacteriaceae > Ignavibacterium. The sequence goes on from CALEBT010000078.1 coordinate 24,416, forward strand.
GATAAATTAATTGATGTTATAAAAAAACTAAGTGAATTAAATTTCTGGTGCAGTGATTTCACTATCAAAGGTAGTATCCGTATGAATCATAATTTATTGAATTACATTTCAAATAATGAGTTCTTTAAAAAACTAATCCAACTTTCTCTAAAATCAAGCCCAGGTTGGGCTGAACTGATGTTCTTCAATTCTTTCAATGAAAATGTTTCTCTAAGGAATTATCTTATTGGTTGGGTTTTTTCCATAACTCAGAAACAGTATGGATTTGCTTTCGAATTAGCCGATAAAGCAAGAAAAAATTTCAATGACCCTATTGTTAATGAGTTATTCACAAAAACAAAGAATATAATCAAATACAGATTCCTCAACAAAAATCTGATTTTACAAATCTTAAAGAGTAAGCTCTAAATGACCTACAACTTCTGCACTTTATTCGATTCAAATTATCTTTCAAGAGGAATTGCTTTATATCGTTCGCTAGAAAAACATTGCAAGAATTTTCATTTATATATTTTCGCTTTTGATAATAAAAGCTATAATGTTTTGAGT
>CALEBT010000079.1 GCA_937942875.1 uncultured Ignavibacterium sp.
AATAATTTTTTCAAGAAGTGGAATCAGATTGTAAATAATAAGTTTGTGCGAATAATACTCAGAAGAAATCAGATGAATTCTTTTTATTTCTTCTTCAATTTTAATGAGTATTGAAGGATCTTTCTGCCCCTGCATAAACTAAGCGAAACCGTAATGAAAGAATCAGTACAAAAATAGAAAATTCAGATTATTAAGTAATAGAGAAAAGGCTGATTATAATTTCAATAAAGACTTAAAATATCAAATCTGATCTTAACTAAAGAATATACTTACTCAAATCGCGGTTTTTTACAATCTTATTCAACTTTTCGGAAACGAAATTACCATCGATAACAATTTTCTTGGTTTTAATTAAATCTGGTATTCCAAACAAAATTTCATCAAGCAATGTAGTCAGAATAGTATGAAGTCTTCTTGCTCCAATGTTCTCAACTTGTTCATTTACTTCAGAAGCAATTTTAGCAATTTCTTTAATAGCATCGTCAGTGAATTCAAGTTTTACTCCCTCTGTTTGAACAAGAGAATTATATTGTTTCAATAAAGCATTTTCAGGTAAAGTCAGAATTTTTATAAAATCCTCTTCAGTAAGACTGGCTAATTCTACTCTAATTGGAAACCTACCCTGAAGTTCTGGAATTAAATCAGAAGGTTTTGAAACGTGAAATGCACCTGAAGCAATAAAAAGAATATGATCTGTTTTTACAACTCCATATTTTGTATTAACATTAGAGCCTTCAACAATTGGTAATAAATCTCTCTGCACGCCTTCGCGACTGACATCAGGACCTTGAGATTTACCGCTGCCGGCTATTTTATCAATCTCATCAATAAAAATTATCCCTGAGTTTTCAACTCTTTGAATAGCTTCTTTTTGAACAATTTCCATATCAATTAGTTTCTGAGCCTCTTCCTGAATGAAAATTTTCCTTGCTTCTTTGATAGTAGTTTTTTTCTTTCTTTTCTTTTTGGGCATTAAATTTCCAACAATCTCCTGAATATTTATTCCCATATCATCCATTCCAAATGGACCTAATACCTGCATTCCAATAGCAGGTAATTCCTGAGAGTCAAATTCAATTATTTTATCATCAAGTTCACCGTTTTTTAATTTGTTTCTCATCCACTCCCGGGTTGATCGGTTTTGTATAATTTCATTTGCATCATTCTCGGGATTTGATGCAGTTTTTTGGTTATTCATAACTGTGCTTGATTCATTAGCAGACTGATGAATTTTCACTGGTGGAATCAAAATATCAAGAATTCTCTCTTCTGCTAATTCTGTTGCCTTCTGTTGAACCTCGAGAGTTTTTTCAGACTTAACCAGATTTACGGCAACATCAACTAAATCTCTTACCATTGACTCAACATCTCTACCAACATAACCCACTTCTGTAAATTTAGATGCTTCTACTTTAACAAAAGGAGCTTGTGCTAATTTTGAAAGTCTTCTTGCAATTTCTGTTTTACCAACTCCAGTAGGACCAATTAAAATTATATTATTCGGCATTATTTCTTCACGCAACTTATCTTTGACTTGTTGCCTTCTCCATCTGTTTCTAAGTGCAATAGCTACCGCTCGTTTAGCATCGCTTTGACCGATAATATATTTATCAAGTTCTTTAACTATCTCTGAGGGAGTAAAAGCAGACATATTTTTTTCTTTTTTATTCATAATTATTCAATTACCTCTACATTAATTTTATCATTTGTGTAAATACAAATTTCTGAAGCTGTTTTAAGTGATTCCATCACAATTTCTCTGGCTGAGAGATTACTATGTTTTTTCAACATTTTAGCAGCAGCTAAAGCATACATCGATCCTGACCCTATTGCAACAATTTTATCATCAGGCTCTATAACATCACCATTTCCTGAAATTATTAAAGCGGTTTCTTTGCTTATAACAGAAAGCATAGCTTCAAGTCTGCGAAGATATTTGTCAGTTCTCCAGTCCTTTGCTAATTCTACTGAAGCCCGGAAAATATTTCCTCTGTATTGCTGAAGCTTATCTTCAAATCTTTCCATTAAGGTGAAAGCATCAGCAGATGCTCCAGCAAAACCACATAACGCATTCCCATCTAATAATTTTCGGATTTTTATGGCATTGTGTTTCATTACAGTGTTGCCAAGCGTAACCTGACCATCCCCGCCAATGGCAGCAACACCATTGTGTATTAAACCTATAATTGTTGTTGATTTAAATTGTTCCATTGTGTTTAAAGTTATTTGTTCGTCCTGTTAAAATAATTAAAATAAGATTAATTGAGAGAGAAAAATCATTTACTTGATTTGTGTTTAATTTTCACTCAGATTCTGGTAAGCATTTTTAATTCAATACCTTTAAACTCTGGTTCAAATCTGCAAACTCCTCCAATACAGATATTTCCTGCCTGCCGCGAACCAATTAGTAAACTTAAATCTGTATTTGATAAAATTTTATATCCTATCTGAATAAAACCCCAGAATTTTCTTATTTGTTTTCCTGATTCGGATTCTTTGGTTTGCACTTCGGTTAATAGAATAATATTGAATGAAGGTGACCTTAAATACTCAACTGAAACTACATCAGAAAAATATTTTTCTTCGGTGAATGTATTTGTAGTGTGCTGGTGTTCGAAAATCAGTTTTATAGTGTTAATATCATCAAAATAAAATTTGTTCTCCAATATTGGAGTAATATTTTTTGTTAAACTTGATGCTTCTTCATTATATCCAAATGCAAAAGTTGAATTAAAATTATTGTTCCAGACTCTGTTTGCCTGAAAGAAAAATTCTTTAAATTGAATCCGAGAAGGAGAATTGAGTTTATTTATCCTCTGGTAATAAGAATTTTCATTCAGAGAATTTGTCAAACCAAAATTAGATTGAAAATTAGTTTCATCGTTCAATGAATAATTTATCTCAATCTGAAAGCCTGCTTCATTATCGGCGTTTAATGCTGAAGGGTGTCTGTTAAGAAGCAGATAAGTATAATCTTTTCTAAGGGCTGGGGGCGTATTATATGAAATTGTCTGGTCAGAAGAAGTAAAAGAAAAATTATCATAAACTTTATATTCCGCAGAAATCGAAACAGGACCGAAATAAAAACTTGAACTACCGTAGAAACCTTTTCCAATAATCTTTTCATTATCACTGAGAAATAATTCTTTTATAGTTTGATTTTGCTTTACTCCAAACTCGAGATAAAAATCCAAATTCCAGACTGAAGGTTCTATACGGAGGGAGGTTAAACTAGTTCTTGAAATGTTTTTATCTTGTGGGATGTTAATAGCATAAGAAAACCCGGGTTTTAAAAAATTTAATCCGGAATAATAGATATCAATTCCGTGAATTACATCTTCCCGAATGTTTTGTGAGTTTGCAGCAGAGCCGCTAATCGCAGTTAAATAAAAATCTTCGTAAAAAGCATTTACTTTAAACCCCATTAGGTTATTATCTACACGAATATTTCTATCTTCATAACTTTTTAATATCATTCCTCTGCCAAAAAGTTCATAAAAATTTCCGACAGTAAATTTCATCCCATAGTTGAGATTTGATAAGTCAACAGATAAATACTTATATGCAATATCTGCAAAATAAACTTTTCCTCTGTTTATAGATGGATCGGGATCATTTGGTTGAAAAACCTCGAATCTTAATCCTGCTGAGAAAATACCTTTGGAGTAATCAAAATTTGTCCAATTTTCAAAAATTTCAAGTTTCTTTTCTATATCGAAAGAGTATTCCATTTGGTTTGAGAAACCAAATCCTTCAGGTAGTTGATACCAATTATCTTCAGAGGATTGTCCTGATAATTTCAATGAAGAAAAGATTAAAGTAATAGAGAAAAGCAATAATTTTTTCATAAAATATTGATTTGAAACTTTATTGTAAAAGAGAAATAATTTTATCTTTTAATTTTTTTTCGTCACCTTTCATATATCCTAAATGAGATTGAACTATTTTACCATCTTTATCTAATAAAACAGAATAGGGAATTTGCTGAGCATAATATTTTCTTGCAACTTCTGAGTTTTTATCCAATAAAACAGTAAAATTATAACCCCTTGACTTAACGAAAGGTTTAACTTTTGCAATGGTTTTTTCATTATCCGTTGAAACAGCCAATAGATTAAAACCTTTATCTTTTAGCTCCTCATAAATTTTATTCAGTTCAGTCATCTCTTCAATACAAGGCTTACACCAGGTTGCCCAAAAACTAATTAAAATAGGACCCTTGCCATAAAGTTTTGATAGTTCTACTTGCCCGCCATCAATGCTTTCAAGTTTGAAGTTTATTGCGGACTTACCCTTCAGCTCATCAGACTGAGCAAAGGTTGATATTGTTGAACATAAAAAAAATAGAACAAGGAACAATGAATTTTTCATTACTTCTCCAAAATCATTTTTTTAGTTTCAAAATAATTACCAGCTCGAATTTGATAGAAATACACTCCGGAGGTAATTCCATCTTTCTGCAAGAACTCAACCTGATAATTCCCAGAGGATTGTTCTTCATTTACCAAAGTTTCAATTTCATTTCCTAATAGATCAAAAACTTTAAGATTGACAAAACAACTAATTGGTATATAGTAACTGATTGTTGTAGAAGGATTAAAAGGATTTGGATAATTTTGTTTGAGGACAAAGTTATCAGATATGAAATTATCTTTAACACTTGTTGGATTAAATGTCGTCGCCTGAAAACTGTGTGTTATTGTCTGGTTAGGATTTCTAAAAGTTCCGGCTTTCATTTGAATAGTCCCTTGACCTGGAACTGTCGGACTCGTGTAAACATGCAAAGACACTTCTCTGGTTTCTCCGGGCTGAAGAGGATTACTACCAAAGTCAGGTGTAGTGGCGACGCTGTCAATATAATTAGGGAAGCAAAAATCCAAGCACAATGAAGAGGACCAGGTTGCAGGAAGATTGCTTTGAGTTCGAACAAGAAATAAAGTCTGTGGAATTAAAGATATGTTGGTTACATCTATTTCAAAAATAATTTCTTTTCCCATTGTATCAGTTATAGTTGTCTGTCTCGGAACGAAAGTAATATCTTGTGCGAATAAGGTGTTAAAAAGAAATAGTGATGCAATTAAAATCAGTTTAATTATCATTTTACAGGCTCTCAATTATTAAATAATTTAGTTTTTACTTGACAAAAATAAATAGAAAATATGTGCTTATTTCCGAATTTGTTAGAATTATAATATGTATAAAATAAAAAGTCTTCCCTAATAACCTTTAAGGGAAGACTTATTAAACGATATCTCGAAAAATTTTATTTAATTAGTGTTAGTTTCTTAACGTCGGAATAATAATTTCCATCTTTTGTGGTAAACTCAATTTTGTAGAAATAAACACCACTGTTTAAATCTCTCCCATCAAAGGTAACTTCGTGATTACCCGAATTATAAAATTTATTTACAACATCTTTAACTTTTTCACCTGTTATATTATAAATACTAAGTTTAACAGATGCGTCAACAGGATTTGCAAATTTAATTTTGGTTACCGGATTAAATGGATTGGGGTAATTCTGGGATAAATTAAATTTATTTGGGTTAAGTATCTCTGCCTCTACAACGTGAGTAAATTCATAAGTTCCATCAAAATCAATCTGCTTTAATCTGTAGTAATATTTCCCGGATGTTAAATTATCGTCGCTGAATGAATAAGATTGAGGTTCTGATGTTGTTCCTTTTCCATTAATAAATCCAATACTACTCCAATTGGTGAAGTTTCTATCTGATGTTCTTTGAATTTCAAATCCATAATTATTAAGCTCTGTTGCCGTAGTCCAATTCAGTAAAACAGAATTATTAATTACTTTCGAAGTAAAACTGGTTAATTCCACAGGTATTAGTTGAAAATCCACATAATCAATGTATTGAGCACTTGCACCAGCAACTATAGTTCTGACTAAAGTGTTTGAGGTTGTAATTTCGTGAATACCCGAACCATTTGTTACAAGATAATTCCCATTTGGAAGTCGGTAAGCTCCTCTTAAACCGGTTACTACATTGTATGATGCAGATACAACGCCGGAAGAGTCATAAACATACAAAGCCGAAGGTGTGGAAAAACCTGCAACAGCAAATGTACCACCACTCATTAAATGAATCTGCTGAGGGAAAGCAATACTTCCTACAATATCATTTATATATGCACCTTCTAAGGTATATCTGTGAACTTTGTTACTACTGCTTGCACTAACAAGACAATCATTGGTACGGAAGATTATATCAAACGGACTGCTTAATCCACCAGAACCTGTTGTAATAAACTGATTTATAAAATTTCCGCTTGCATCAAATTGCGGGATTGAATTGTTATTGCCTCCGCCTCCGACAGTTACCACCAGATTGTTGTTTGAGCGATAATTATGTCCTCTAATATTATCTAAGATTGCATTGTTAACACCACCAGCGGGAGCAAAAAATCCCTGATAGTTTCCTGAAGTATCAAACTTCTGAACCAAATCGCTTATTTGATCCGAAACGGTAAGAAAACCGTGGGGAGAGAGCCTTGCTTGTTTTGGAGATTGCAAAGTTACCGGAGCAACTATGAAACTTGCATTTATCAAATCACCGTTAATTGGATTGAGTTTGATTACTGCATCAGAATTCCATTCAGGGACTAATAAGTATTTACCATTTGTAGCTTCAGTTGGAGTTGCTGAAGGGAAACCTAAAGTCGGATTTATTGTTGGTTGCTTTACAAAGTGCATTCTTGCATCAACCAAACTGTAGCGAGCTTCAATTTGTTCCCAGGTGAGAACTTCAGCTTTATCATAGATATTCAAAAGATTATTCATTACAGCATAAAGTATTTTCTTATTGCTGACCGCTCTTGCTTCCATATAAATTCCACTTGGAAGATAAATAGCATAAGGAACATTCAATTCTCCAGTTGCCTCTTTTGCTTCTTGAATCATTTTGGGATTCTCTTCTGTTATTCTCATCAAATCTGAGAATTTAAAGATTGGTTCAATTTGAGCAGAAGTTTGAACTGAAAAGATTAGAAAGATTAAACCGAGACTTAGTAATAACTGTCGCATAGATTTCTCCTTGATTGGTTAAAATGTTACTTCAATAATAAGGATAGAATTTTTTGTTTCAAAGAAAAATTTATGAAGTTAAATCAAAATTCTGATTAACTGATTCAATAAAGATTTATCAATAAATACTTCAGAAAAAATTCCTTTAACTAAAGTTTCATCTAATTTGTTAAAATCCTCTTCCCTTGGGAATATACAAACTCCTCCTAAATCAATTGCAGCAGGACTTACAAGTATCTGATTTTCTCCTTCTTCGAAGTAGTGATGAGAACGATGTTTGGCTCTTAAAAATATAATTACTCTCCATCCGAATTCACTATCATAAAATGAAACAATATTAAGTAGTGGCTCTTGAGTTTCATTCATTAAATCTGAATAAACCTGGTAAAAATTGTTGAAGAATTCAGTAATCTGGCTTTGATTTAAGCTTTCAATATGTAAGAATTTTCTTAATCCGTCATCAACAGCAAGAGCAACAATATCTTCGTTATCAATTACCACTTCACCAAATTCGTTTGCAATCAAATCAGCTTCATCATCAATCGGCATAAAGAACTTATTTCCTGCCTGAAAATGCAAATGGTCAGGAGCAGAGGCACCACAACGAGGTCCGTTATAAATAACAGTGAATTTTTTTGAAAGGTCTTTGCTGAAATTTAATAAGTCAGGGAATGTATCAATAATTCTTTGTGGCTGATGGTTAAGATTGGTAAGTGTGAAATGAACAGGGAAAATCGGATAAGGATTTACAAGAATTGAATATGAATCTCTGTATATAATTCCTTTTTGTTCTGGTGGCAAGTTTTCTTCACATAAAAAACACTTTCGTTCTTTAATACTTTTGGGGTCAACTTTGGCTGAAGTTGAAATTATTCTGCCGGGATTAAATTGCGCTTTAATTTTATAGCTGCCGAATCGGAATTCTTTTATTTTAACGTTTTTAAGTTGCTGATAATTATCTCTGCAAAGTTTCCAGTCATCGCATTGTAAATCAAAAAGTTTTTTAGATGCTTCGGACAGATTTCCTTCATCAATAAGTCTGTTTAACTCTGCGTTGGTGTAAGTTCTGTGTTCCATTATTTAATTTTTCTTTCCTGATAATAATGAATTATAAATTTTAATTGTTTTATCCATTATAATATTCAAATCAAACTTTTCAACTGCCCGTTTTCTTGAAACTACGCTAAATTTCTCTCTAAGACTTTTATCTGTAATCAACTTTTCAATCTTATCAGCAAGGTCAATATGATTTTGCTTTTTAAACAAAAGAGAAGTTTCACCATCAACCGCAATATCCAAAACTCCATCGGCATTTGCACAAACGGAAGGAATACCAGTTGATAATGCTTCTGCTAATGCTATTCCAAAAGCTTCAGCGTGCGAAGGAAAAACGAAAATATCCATTGCTGAGAGAATATCATTTGTATCAGCTCTGAAGCCAGTGAATATTACATTCTGCAAATTAAGTTGTTTACTGAATTTCTTTATCTGATTAGCATATTCATCTTCACCGCGACTTGCTTCGCCAACTATCATAAATTTTAATTTTGAAAATTTCTGAGAGAGAATTTTTGCAGCTTCTAAAAATTCTTCGTGCCCCTTTCCGGGAGAAAATCTTGCAATCATCCCAATTAGGATTTCATCTTCTTGAATTTCAAATTCATCTCTGATTTTCTGAGGATTCGCTTTGCCGGGATTAAATCTATCCGTATCTATTCCGTTATAAACAATTTCAATTTTTTCTTCAGTTAATGCTGTTGTTTCCAAAAGATTATTTTTAATGATATTGCTTATTGCAAATGCCTTTGATACTCTGTTATAAAGGAAATTATGTAATAAATCTTTTTTAACTATAAATGAGCCAACTTGCTTTGTTAAAATAAGCGGAACATTTGAACCAATTAATTTTAAGGCTGGTACGATTAGCCATAAATCTTTGGATGATTGGGTATGAATTATTTCAACTTTTTCTTCTCTTAAAATTTTTCCAATAAAATATATGTTTTTAAGTAAACGAGAGACAGATAATTTTATAGGGAAAGTTGATATCGAAGACATAACTGCTTCATTATGTATTTTGCTATTTTCTACACAAAGTAAATGAACAGAAAAATTTCTTTTTAATAGTTCTTTCACAAAAGTCAGGGTAATCATTTCCATCCCACCCCAACTTTCTGATAAACAGGAATATAAAATCTTCATCAGGCTAATATATTTTTTTTAATGTTGCATTTGGGAAATAATGAGACAGGATTTCATCAAATTGATAACCTTTCTCTGCCATAACCGCAGCTCCGATCTGACATAAACCCACGCCGTGTCCCCAACCAGCACCGTGCAAAATAATCTTCTGGGGAATTCCGTTTTCTATCTCTCTTTTTTCAACATAAAAAGCACTACTGTAAAGATGAGTGGGGGAGAGAACTCTTCTTATTTCAAGTTCCTTTCCAATGGTTAAAGTTTTTTTTGTACCGACAATTTTTAATTTAATTAGTCTGGAAGAATCACCTCTTTCCACAGGGATTAAATCAAGAATTTCACCAAAATCAGTTTGAAGTTTATTTTTTATTAACTCACTAATCTGTTTCTGAGAATATTCTACTCTCCATCTGTAGAAATCTTTTGTCTCCTGGTCGTAATCAATTAAAATCTGATTCAAGATTTTAGGGTCATTTGTATTACAGAATGCAGGTACATTAGTTTTAATCCACTGAATTGAATTTACTTCTTCTCTAAGATTTAGGTTAAGATTTTCAGGCTCATATTTATAATCAATAACTGGAACCAGATATTTATGTCTCACTGGTTCCCAGACATTTTCATAAGATTCACTAATTCCTCCACAGGATTTGGAATACCTTGCATCGCAAATTTCTTCATCACTAATCAAAACAATTCCTCTTGTATCAGAGATTGCCTGACCGGCAGTTTGAGTTGTTACTTTTGTTACTCCCTGAAATCTTTGGCAATGATCGTCAGCACAAACATCGAATAATTTGTGAGTCTCTCTGCCATACCAGATGATATGCTCATTCTCATTTGAATATGGTTTCAATATAGGATTTTCAGATTTTTCTTTGGTTTTATTTTGAAGTTGTGCTAATAGCCAGCTTCTTGCAACCACTGCCTGAGAACGTAAAAGATTTATTGAACATTTGGCGCTCATCTCCGACGAGATAACACTTGTCAGATATGCTTCTATAGGAAGATAATTTATTGCAGTTAGCTTTTCTCCATCTTTAATAATTTTAAGAAAATAATTAAATCTCTGTTTTTCTTTTCTTTCCCAATGGAATTTTACACCAATAACAACATCTCTTAGAACAAAACTTTCATTTACAGGGTCTGATGGTTCAAATAAAATTTCATTTTCTGCTTCAATTTGTATTGAATTTCCTGTACAGATTATTTTATCATTTTTAAGCTCAGCCTTAAATTTCCCGCTAAGAATTTCATTGCTCAATGCAGTATTAAAATCCCCGTATAATTCAAATCTGATTTGGCTATCAGTGAGAATACCTACATTTAACCAGGGTTCAGTTCCAAATTTCATAAAGACTCTTTTTTTTGTTAATGTAAAATTATTAAGAAATTATTAAATGTATTTTATAATCGATAATTTGATTTATAGAATTATTAAAACTTGCTTAGTATTTTTAGGTAGATAAAAATTTCAAAGTTAAATGATAAAAGAAAAAATTTCAGTAATCGGCTTTCCGATGGATCTTGGCTCTGGTCGAAGAGGAGTTGATATGGGACCCTCGGCATTAAGAATTGCAGATTTGGAAAATAAACTGCGTAATCTTGGTTATACCGTTGAAGATCTGGGTGATGTTTTTATTGAAATTATGGAAAAACAGGAAATTGGTAATCCAAAACTTCGCTATCTAAAAGAGGTATTAAAAACTTCTCAAACACTTGCTGAGATTGTTGAAGAAGAATTGAACAAAGGTAATTTCCCTTTGTGTATTGGCGGAGATCATTCAATGGCATTGGGTACTATTGCCGGTATAGCAGCTCATTGCAGGAAAGAAAAAAAATCTTTTGGTGTAATTTGGATTGATGCTCACGCTGATATGAATACTGACCAAACTACTCCAAGTGGTAATATACACGGGATGCCATTAGCAGCTTCTATGGGACTTGGAGATAAATCCTTGGTTGATTTTTATGGTTTTTCTCCAAAATTAAAACCAGAAAACTGTGCTTTGATTGGAATACGAAGCGTGGATGAAACTGAAAAACAAAACATAAAAAAACTTAATCCAACAGTTTACACAATGTCTGATATTGATAAACTTGGAATTCACAGAGTTATTACAAAAGTTCTTAAACAATTTCGCAAACAGGTTGACCACATTCACGTAAGTTTTGATGTTGATAGTGTTGATCCATCAATAGCTCCTGGTGTTGGAACTCCGGTTAAAGGTGGTTTAGATTACAGGGAAGCTCATTTGTTAATGGAAACTATCGCTGAATGCGGATGTATGTCTTCCCTTGAAGTCGCTGAGGTAAATCCAGTTTTGGATATTCAAAACACCAGTGCAGTTTTTGCTGCTGAGCTTATTGCTTCCAGTATGGGACAAAGAATTTTATGAACAAAAGGAAAATGACTTTAATTGGTTTTGCTTTTCTGATCCTTTTTATTTTAACTGAAATACTTTTTCCTGAATTTCTGAGCAATAAAATTTTATCTTACCTGATTCTTGGGGTTGGTTTCACATTGTGGATTCATTCATTCAGGACTAATAATTCTGCTGGAATTTTCTCGGGAAGTTTTATTTTTTTTAGTGGAATTATCTTATTTGTCAGCTCTTCATTTGTAATATGGAATCCTTCAAGGATGGTTTTTCCTGCATTATTAGTTTCTGCAGGATTAGCATCGCTATTAACATTTCTTAATAACAGAAAGATTTTTTATCTGATTTTCTCAGTTATTTCTTTATTACTCGGATTCAACTTCCTGTACGCAAGAATGAGTTTTAAGTTCTTGGTGTTTTTTAGTGTTATTCCGCATCTGTTAGCCAGTATTGGAATTTTTATAGTAATTGTAGCAATTATTTTTCTTTACTTGTTCAGAAATAAATATCATTCAGAAGAAAACAGAAACGAATTCTATGATTTTGAAGATAAAAACGAGTAATAAATTTATTTTACAACAATGAATCCGGAGATTCCAAAGCAGGAGTTCTTATTTCTTTTTTTATCTCGACCTTTTTTTCTGTGGGATAGAAAATCTGATAAACATTTAACGCAACCAAAAAAAGAGTTAGTAAGGCAATAAGAATTAATAATACTTTTATGACTTTATTATTCTTGTTGATTTTATTCTCAAACTCTTCAAATTGATAATTAATTGTTTTTTTAACTCTCTTTGTTACTTCTTCAACTATTTGTTCTTTTAGAACAGAACTGTAATCTATATTTACTTTTACTTCAGGAGGTTTAACAGTTTGAGGTTCTGCTATTAGCTGCTCAACAGGCTCTTGAATAAAATCAGGAGATGAGCTCTCCTTTTTTGGTATTTCATTAAATGAATCATTGACAGTCTCTGAAATAACTTCTTCAGTTTGAAGAATTGAATTTTCCTGTAAATTTTGAATTTCTGAATGAAAGGTATCTTTTATCTTTTCATTGATAGTATCCGTTTCAACTACTCCTACCTTTTTTTCTTCAGTTTTTTGAACTAACGGTTTTGATTCTTTTATTTTACTAAGTAAAATCTTTTTGATACCAACAACTACTTTGTTCTTTACTTCAACAGGTGGTTGCTGAAATTTTAATGAGAATGGAATAAGAGCCGCAACTTTCTGATATCTCCCAAATTCTTTTTGTAATTCTTCGTCTTCAGAAACTGCCTGAATAAATTGTCTGTATTGTTCATTATCGAGACAACCCAAAGCAGCTATTTCGAATTGTTTTCTTATTTCTTCTTTATTCATATTAAAATCCAGCCATTGCAAGATTATCTTTTAGTCCGGCGAAAGCAACTTTTATTTTTTCATTGATGGTAGTAACAGGCAGATTTAATTCTTTTGCAATTTCATTAACAGTCAAGCCCTTGAAATAAGATAAAGAAAGTACATAAAGCTGAGCTTCAGTAAGCTGTGAAAATATCAGACTAATGGATTCCTGCTCGCTCATTAAGAAATCAAGTCCCATTTCATCTTCGCAGAAAATTTTTGGTAAAATAAATTCATTCTCGTATTCATCCGTGTATGGCTCAGTTATAAGGAGATTTTTCCTTCTCATCGTATCAAGAGCTTTATTCTTTGCAAGATTTACCAAAATTAAATAAAAATGGTCTGATGATTTTAGAATCAAATCAGCTTTTAACCAGAGAATAGCAAAAACTTCTGTTAACACATGAATTGTTTTTGATTCATCTTTAACAATTTTATTAATTAAAGTAAAAAGCAATGGGGAATATTTATCATAGATTTGCTCTAATGCTTTAGCGTTCTTTTTTGAGACTGCGTACAATAATTTATTATCCTGATTTTCCATTTATGCTATTTTATTTGAAATTCTGGTTTAAACTAATAGTCTTTTGAATAAAAATCAATTCTCAGTTGAAAAACTCCCAGCTAACTCCGAACCTGATATTTCTCTCTGGCATTGGGTAGTAGGGAATTAAGATATATCTTTTATTCAACAAATTTTCCCAAATGAAATAAAGTGTTGCTTTCTTTTGGATTGTTCCGCTCAAACTAAAATCAATTGTTTGAACAGGAGCTAAACTTACAGAATAATATCTGTTTCGGTTCTCTGAAAATGAAATTTGATTTCCGATTAGGTTCAATACTATACCAGCTTTCAAATCGAGATTGTTATTAAAAAGATAGTCATAATAATAAAAACCGTTTCTTGATTGATAAGTTGGAATGTTGTAGATTTTTTTTGAATCTAAACTCCAGTAGTAGCTTGTTTTTGATTCGAGTAGAATGAATTTGTAATTCAAACTAAATTCAGTTGAAATTCCAGATAAATCTCCGAAAGAATATGAATAGTAAAATGTTGGAAATCGAGGATTAGCCGAGTACATAATGTTTTCAAACTCATTTATAAAATATCTAAAAGAAGCATCAATGAAATTGTCTTTGTAATTAACTGCAGATTCAAAAAGCAGGTAATCCAGATTTGTTTTTTGTAAGTATTTGCCGATTACTGAATATCCAACATATAATGATACTCTATCTGTTAGATTTGTGAATAAATCAATTCCAGCAGAGGAATTGGTGAGATTATTTAGATAATTATTTGCTCCCGAACTTATTCCATCTGAATGAAAATACTTTAAATCAATATTCTCATCTAATCTTGAATTTTTATAAAAAACTGAAAGAACAAATTTTTTGGAGAATGGTTTAAGACTTAAATATCCTCCATACGTGAACAAATCAGCATTTTTATTCTCAACAGTCCGCTGAAAAGGAACGATGGATGGAGCAATGCTGAAAAAAACATTTCTGTCTAAATAATCCTTTATCTTTTCATAATCTAAAATCAACCCAACTTCCCAACTGTTAAAAGTTAATTTATTATCAAAATGAAGTCCCCAGACTTTATCTTCTAAATAACCAAACTGATTTGTTTGATAATCTGATTTGTTAAACAAATAAAACAAACTCAAATCAGACTTTAGCCAATCAAAAAATTTAGATTTAACTGTAAGTCGTGGCAAATGAGTAGATAATTTTATTTCACCATCGGGAAGAAGAACAGGAGCACCAATTGGATCATATAGCAAATCTTCTGGTTTGGTTGTAAGTTTTAATAAACTATCATAATCAACACCACCATTGAAACCTAATTTGTAATCATTTATATCATAAGAGAAAATTAAGTTTAATTGATTCGATAAAAGATATTTCAATTTGAAATTTCCTTGCCAGATTGAGAATTCACTGTTTTGATAAGTCGCATCTTTAATTCGGTTGGTTACTGAAAAAGACAGAAAAAGTTTTTTTAACACCTCTGCATTGAAGTATCCATTCACAAATGCTTCTCTATCAGGACCCTGATAATATCTAATTCTTGAATAAGGTTCCGAAGGAAGGAAGTCCTTTGTAATTATATTTATACTTGTTGGATTAATGTAGGAAGAGTACAAAGCTCCTCTTGGCAATGGAATTATTTCAACAGAATCTATCTCTTCAGTTTGAAGTAGATTCAAATTGAAATAGTTCATATATCTTTCATTTATCTGCAATCCGTCTTTTAATATTGAAATAGAATTTGAAGAATTACCATATAAGCTTATCGTATTTGGATAACCTACAAAACCATAATCCCGAATATTTGATGAAGGACTTATCAAAGCTATATCGCCAAAATATCTATAGTTACTATTTTTTATTTTTTCCTGAGAAATAAATGAGCTGATTTTATTATTTGGTAAATTAAATAACGGAATTAAAGTATCTGTTTTGAGAGCAGTTGTATTAAAAATATCTGATGAAAGATTTAACGTGTCCTTTCGGTTTACTAAAGTCGAATCAAACTGAGCATAAAAAAAATTTGCACACAGAAGCAAAGAGCAGAGAATATTTTTCATTGTGACCTCAAATGACTAATCAAAAATTAAGTATATATAACTTAGAATCAATGATAATTCGATTCTCTAATTGAAATAAAATAATAATATTTTTTCTTTTGTTAACAGAACTCTTTATTTTCGCTTTTGAAATCAATAAAATCTATCGAAAGGAGAGAATCTGCTATGGCAGCAAAATCATTGACTAAAGGTCAAATCCTAGATCATCTTGCAAAGAAAACCGGTGTAACCAAAAAACTTGCCGGTCAGTTCCTTGATGAGTTAGTTGCACTTTCTTATAAAGAAGCTAAAAAAGCTTTCGTTATTCCTGGTTTAGGAAAACTTGTTGTAGTAAGTCGTAAAGCCAGAATGGGAAGAAATCCTGCAACAGGCGAAACTATGAAAATTCCAGCTAAGAAAGTATTGAAATTCAGAATTGCTAAACAAGCTAAAGATGCAGTTTTAGGAAGCAAGTAATTTTTTTCTAATTGAAAAGATTAAAGTCACACTCGGAGGGGAAATCAAGTGTGACTTTTTTATGTTATAACTGCATATAATCTTTCAGATGATTTATATAGTTCGCTGTACCACCGGGCAAATATCCTGTTCTTAATTTTATATTTCCATTTTTATCCAGAATAAAAATTGTCGGGAAACCCTCTACACCAAATTGTTGAAGTAATTTTTGATTATAGAGTTTTGTTTCGTTCGATTGCTCAATATTTTTAGGAAAATCAATTTTTACTAGTAAAAGATATTCATTTGCAAAGTTTTCAAATTCTTTTTGTGAAAAAACCTCATTGTTTAATCGCTGACACCAAATACACCAATCGCTTCCTGTAAAATTAACGAGCACAAATTTGTTTTCATTCTGAGCTTTGCTCAATGCAGTTTCTAATTTCTCTTCCCAGCTAAGATTATCTGAACCTGGACTCTTGCAAGAAACAAATACTAAACTTATTAAAATGAGTGAAAAAAATAATTTAGTTGTCAAATTACCTCCTGTATAAATTTTTAATTTTCAGATTCTTCGGTTATAATAGTTTCGACCTTCTTTGGAACAGGAGGTCTTTCATAAAGTTTTGCTAATCCCAGATATTTCAGATGCAAATCGTCAGTTATCTGATTCCAGGTAAATCTCCAAGTCCAGTTTCCACCTAATTTTCCGGGAAAATTCATTCGGGCTTCTTCACCGAGATTCAAAATATCCTGCATCGGAATTATTACAATATTAGCTACCGAAGCATAGGCTAATCTTATAAGTTCATAAACAATATCTTCACCGAAGTAGTTTAAGTATTTTTGAACGTGTTCATAAATGTCTGAATTTTTATCCTTCTTTGCCTTTTCAAAATATGCAAGAGTTGTATCATTATCGTGTGAACCGGTATAAACCACACAGTTTGGGATAAAGTTGTGCGGTAAGAACTTTGTTTCCATTCCAGTACCAAAAGCAAATTGTAAAATTTTCATTCCCGGAAATTCAAAATCATCTCTAAGTTTTTCAACTTCTGGGGTGATAACTCCCAAATCTTCTGCAAGGATTGGAACATCACCGAGATGTTTTTTAATTGATTTAAATAATTTTTCACCCGGAGCTTTAACCCATCTGCCTGTTTCAGCAGTTGGTGCATCACCGGGAATTTCCCAATAAGCTTCAAAACCTCTGAAGTGATCAATTCTGACTATATCAACAAGTTTAAACAAATTTGCAAAACGTTTTCTCCACCATAGGAAATCATCTTTTTCCATTTCTTTCCATCTATAAAGAGGATTGCCCCAAAGTTGTCCTGTTGGTGAAAAATAATCAGGCGGAACTCCTGCAACCGTTTCCAGATTTCCATCTTCATCAACAGTAAAAAGATTTTTATTAGCCCAGAGATCTGCACTGTCGTAAGCAATAAAAATTGGCATATCACCAATTATTTTGATTCCTTTTGAATGAGTATAAGATTTTAATTCATTCCACTGCTTGAAGAAAATAAATTGAACAAATTTTTGATATTGAATCTCATCGGAAAGTTTTTCTTTCCATTGCTGTAAAGCTTTTTCTTGACGATGAACTAAGCCCTTATCCCAATCTTTCCAAACAATTCCATCGTGATATTCTTTTGCTGCCATAAATAAAGCAAAATCTTCCAACCAATCTAAATTTTCCTGACAAAAAGAATTGAATTCGGCTTCAAATTTTTTAATCTTCTTCTGGAAATTTTTATATGCAGATTTTAAGATTTCTTTTTTGCATTCAATTATTTCTCCAAAATCAATCTGATGTGGATTATGGTCAGGAATGGGGCGTATTTCATCTAAAGTCAGTAATTCATCATCAATTAATTTATCTGGGGAAATAATATTTGGGTTGCCCGCAAATGCAGAGAAACATTGATAAGGTGAATCACCATATCCAGTTGGACCAAGCGGAAAAACCTGCCACAGTTTCTGACCCGCTTTTTCTAAAAAATCAACGAATTTATAAGCATTATATCCCAAATCCCCAATTCCATATTTTGATGGAAGAGAAGTTGGATGCAATAAAATTCCAGCAGCGCGTTCAAATTTCATATTACAACCTTTTTAATTTTGTAAATGCAAAATAAATACGTAAAAACTTTAAATGAACCTTCAATATTTCATTTTGGGAAATATTTGCAATAATTTTGACATATTCAAAATATGAGTAATAATTAAAAATGGAATTTCACATCAAACAAGTAATTAAAAGAACAGGAGCAGTTGTTCCTTTTAATCAGGAAAGAATAACAAATGCTATTTATCGCGCTGCTGTTGCAGTTGGAGGAAGAGATAAAGAAAAGGCTAAAGATCTCTCAAATAAAGTTGTAGAATTAATAAATAAAACTTATGATAATACCTCACAAATTCACATAGAGGAAATTCAGGATTTAGTCGAAAAGGTACTTATTGAAAATGGACACGCAAAGGTAGCCAAAGAATACATTTTATACAGAGATGAAAGAAAAAGAGCCCGAGAGGCTGAAACACGATATGCTTCTAAAATAAATGAAAATATCCCATGGCAAAAAATCTGGCGAAATCTTGACTGGGCTGTCTCACATAATCTCCATACAGTTGAGAAATTAAATCAACGAGTTCAAAATGGTGAGTTTCCTCAGATTGTTCACGAATCAGAATGCTTATATGAAGATGATGTTGAATTAGCAGCAAATCTTATTATTGAAAGATTAGATAGTCTTCGAATGGTTATGATTAGCGGACCATCTTCTTCCGGAAAAACTACAACAACTTTGAAATTAGAAGAAAAACTCACTAAAAAAGGTTTTAAGTTCAAAGCATTGATAGTTGATCATTATTTCTTTGATTTAGAACTACACCCAAAAGATGAATTTGGTGATTATGATTTTGAAACTCCACAGGCATTGGATTTAGAATTGATAAACGAGCATTTAGTTAAACTTAGTGAAGGTGAGGAGGTTTTAATTCCATATTACGATTTCAAAACCGGAAAAAGAACCTTGAATGTGACTCCAATGAAATTGCAAAAAGATGAACTTTTACTGATTGACTCTTTACACGGTTTATATCCTGATTTTAGTAAAGACATTCCCTCATCTGTTAAATTTAAATTGTACTTGGAACCGCTTCTTCAAATGAAAGGGAATGATGGAAAATATATCAGATGGACAGATATTCGTTTAATTAGAAGAATGCTGCGGGATTCGGTATTCAGAGCATATAATCCTCAACAGACTCTCGAGCATTGGCATTATGTCCGTACTAGTGAGTTAAGAAATATAATTCCTTATTGTAACACAGCAGATTTTATCATAAGCAGTGCAATGCCTTATGAATTACCAATTTATGCTAATAGAATGCTAAAACTTTTTTCTGAATGGTCAGAAATCTATAAAGAAAATTCCCTTAAAGCAGATGCTTATGAAAGAGCAGTCAGGGTGTATAATTTATTAAAAACAGTAACTCCGGTATCTGAAGAATCTGCAATTCCATTAAATTCTGTGATAAGAGAATTTATAGGTGGCAGTTCAATGAATTATCATTAATATAGTTCATTTGACGTATTTTTTCCGTCTGAGGTTTTATATAAGTTTACCCATAGTTAAATAAAAAAATAATAATTTTAAAAAACTAAAATTTGCATAAGATTAAAAAATTTATTTATCTTCGCTCGACCAAAATTAACTAATTTATTAACAAATAAAGGATAACTAATATGAAAAAACTTGTTTCAGTTCTATTTGTAGTTCTTTTTGCATTTACTTTTGTAAACGCACAAAGCAAAATGGC
>CALEBT010000080.1 GCA_937942875.1 uncultured Ignavibacterium sp.
TTTCAACATTACGCCGGGAACTGATTCTGCCTGGCAATACGAATCACAATATTGGAAAGAAAATCCAGTTGGCAGAGCCAGCGTTGAAGATGTTGCAAATCACATTGACCATATTGTTAAACTGGTTGGAGTTGATTATGCAGGTATCGGATCAGACTTTAACGGAGTTGGAGATCATTTGCCTGTTGGATTAGAAGATGCATCGAAATATCCAAATCTTATTTATGAATTATTGAAACGAGGATATTCCGAGAAAGACATCCGAAAGATTTTTGGCGAAAATCTGATTCGCGTATGGAAAAATGTCAAAGAAGTTGCAGCAAGGATAAAATAAAAGTGGCTGCCTGAAATAACTTAACAACAGCCACTTACTGATGCTTTTCATCTTTCAACCGTACGATTGGAATTTCCTGCTATGAACTCATTATAAATTGCAAGACTCATTCTTCTTACTCTTACATCAGAATCCTTTGCTGAAAGCTCAAGCATTTTCTGCATACCCTTCTCACTTTCCATTCTGTATAGCGCAAGTCCAATAAGAACTTTGATGTTAGATTTTTTTTCACTGTCCAATTGCTTAAGCAAATCATTTTCAAAATCAATGAGCCTGTATTTTCCAATCAGATAAATTGCATCTTCTCTTACGCCATCGTTTGATGATTTAATCGCGCTTGAAAGATTTTCATAAGCGTATTTATGCCGGGTGAAATCTTTCAGATAATTTACCTGTCCAAAACTTTCTAAAGCAAATAGAAGAACAAATACGATTATAAATCCAAAGAATGAATTCCTTGAATTTTGAGTAAGTGTTGATTTCATTTTTGAACCTCCCTGAAATAAATTATTGTTTAAGTTCTGAAGTAAACCTAACTCAAACAATTGTAAGAGGTGTCAGCAGCAAGTCAAGAGTTGTAAAGAAATGTCATGAATCGAAAGGAATATTTGATTGATCACAAAACCATTTTATAACCAACTCCATGAACGGTTAAAATTATTTTTGGGTGGTTTGGGTCAAATTCTATTTTCTGCCGAAGTTTTAATATGAAGTTATCCACTGTCCGTGTTGTCGGAGTTTCATCATAGCCCCATATTTCAGTAAGCAAATCATCGCGACTCACGGTTGTATCTCTTTTCTTCCACAGATAATAAAGAATCTCAAATTCTTTGTGAGACATCTGAACTTCTTTTTTATTGCCTTTAGCTTTATATCCTTTAAAGTCGACTTCAAGTTTTCCAATTTTTACAGCTTTATTTTCTGACGCAGAAAAACTTTCACCTCTTCTGAGTATTGCTTTGACTCTTGCAAGTAGTTCGCGGAGAGAAAAAGGTTTTGTAACATAATCATCCGCACCAAGCTCAAGCCCGAGAACTTTATCAATTTCTTCGCCTTTGGCAGTTAACAGAATAACAGGAGTTGTAATTCCTGCTTTCCTTATATTCTTACAAACATCAAAGCCTGACATTCCGGGCATCATAACATCCAGAATTATAAGATCAAATTTGTTTTCTAAAATTTTTGTAAATCCAATCTTGCCGTCTTCAGCTAAATCAACTTTATAACCTTCAAACTCTAGATTATCTTTTAATCCAAGCCGCATATTTTGTTCATCTTCAATAATAAGAATTTTTGTCATCGCATTAGTCCTTCAATTGTGTGAATCTGTTTGAAGAATTATTCTGAAAGTACTTCCCACTCCCGGCTTACTTTCTAATTCTACTTTTCCGTTGTGCGCATCAACTATTTGTTTGACGAGTGAGAGACCAATTCCTGTACCTTTAACATTGTGAACTAAGCCGTAGGACACCCTGTAGAATTTATCAAAGATTTTTTTCTGATATTCCGGCGGAATACCTATTCCTTTATCACTGACCTCAATAATGATGTAATTATTTTGAGAATAAGTTTTGAGTATTACCTCTTTTACATCAGAGCTATATTTAACTGCGTTATCTATAAGATTAATTATAGCTTCTGAGATTGCCTCTGCATCAACTTTTACTTCAGGAAGTTTTTCTGATAGATGTTTTTCAAATTTAAATCCTTTGTTCTGAAGATGATAGCTGTAAGTCAAATAAATTTTATCAACAATCTCGTTCAGATTTATGTATTCGAAATTAAATATTCTTTTACCGGCTTCCATTTTTGCAAAATTTAAAATTGAATTTACTATTCTCCCAAGCCGATCAGCTTCCTGAGTAATTATTGAGTAGTACTCTTTTTTCTTTTCATCATTTTTTACGCGATCAAGCTCCAGAGTTTCTGCAAACATACTAATTAAAGCAAGAGGTGTACGAAGTTCGTGAGAAACATTTGAGACGAAATCAGCTTTAAGTTGAGCAAGCTCAAGTTCCTTTTTCACTGCACGATAAACAAATATAACTGCTGCAACCAAGACCAATAAAAGGATACCAATTAGTATCATATTATTCGTTGCCCGATCTCGAACTAGTCCCTGTATAGTCTGACCAATAAATAAAATTCCAATTTTGTAATCAGGTATTAGCCACATCTGTTTTTCGAATTCAAATTCACCTGTAAGTTCAGTCCTATCAGTACTGGCAATTATTTTGTCCTTATTATCTTTCACAACAATTGTAAAACGATTCTGTGCAATTTGCTGAATTCTAGGCAATAAAACTTTTCTTGCAAAAACTTCAGGATTAATTAGAAAACCCGTTATGCTATAATTTTTATCAGTCTCTTGATTTGAAAACACAACTACAGCAAAATTATTTTTATCATTAACTCCTAAAGGTTCAATTTTGCGGTATCCTGCTTTTTGATACTGTGTAAGTCTTGAAATCAAATTTCTATTTGACGAGAGAGTTGAGATAATTTCCAACCGTATTGAGTCAATAGATGGACTAATATTTTCATTAAAGATAAATACTGTTGATTCGGGTTTTTCCGAATTCAAAAAAAATATTGATTCAATTGAGAGATTATCTTTTAAAAAATTTCTTAGCAAGACATCATCAACATTCAACTCATTAACTTTATTTGCCCAGCTGTTTATTATGTCATCGGAATATTGATTTACTGAAAATAAAATTGCCTCTAACTGATTTTTATAGGTTTCCTCAAGAACTTTTTCAGTTTCATTCAGTTTCCCAAATTCATTAAATACAAGAAATCCGATCGGAAGAACAATAATAAGGAGTAATATTATTCCGATTTTTTTCATATAGAATTATTTGAATCAGTTTTATTTGAACTAAGATAATCTGAAACTTTTTCAAATACAGTATCCCGCA
>CALEBT010000081.1 GCA_937942875.1 uncultured Ignavibacterium sp.
TTGTAGGGGCTGGTTCCGTTGTTACAAAGGATGTTCCCGATTTTGCTTTGGTTGTTGGTAATCCTGCTAAAATAGTCGGTTGGTTTTCTGAAGCGGGTGAAAAATTAGTTTTTGATGAAAATAATATTGCTGTTTGCTCCAGAACAGGTAAAAAATATAAACTACTGCAAAACAAAGTAGAAGAAATAGAATGATAAATTTGGATCTATATTGAGTTTATAATAGAGCTTTAATAAAAAGATTACCTTTTTCAATAAAGCTCTTTAATTTTTTATTATCAGTTCTTTCTAATAATCTTAACATCATATTCATTCTGGGATTCTTATTTAACTTTTCTTTATGTTTAAATAAAAATCTCCAGTAAAGAGCATCCCAGATTTCACACCAGTCACCATTTTTGTAATTACTCATTTTTAGAATATAGTTTGAGGATGAAATATAAGGCTTGGTACAAATCAAGCCGCCATCAGAATATTGACTCATCCCATAAACATTCGGGACCATAACCCAATCATAAGCATCAATAAACATTTCCATAAACCACTTATAAACTTCATTCGGGTGAAATTCGCATAACAACATAAAGTTACCTAAAATCATAAGTCTTTCAATATGATGAGTGTAGCCTGTTAATAGAAGCTTTCTTATCGTGTTGTCCACAGGTTCAATACCTGTAGTAGAGTTATAAAATGAATCAGGAATTTTATTTTGTAATCCAAAAAAGTTAGAATTTCTCTGCCGTACACCTTCTAATTGATATATTGCTCTCATATATTCACGCCAGCCAATTATCTGACGTATAAAACCTTCAAGTGAGTTTATTGGTATATTATTCTCTTTTGCGAAATCTAATGTTAAATTCAATACTTCAAATGGGGTAATCAAGCCAATATTTAGTGCTGGAGTTAATAAAGAGTGAAAAAGAGAGTTATCAGATTTATCAATTGCATCTTCATAAATCCCAAAATTCAGGAAACGATTATCCAAGAAATCTACAAACGACCTACGGGCTTGTTCAAAAGTAATAGGATAGTTGAAATATTCTGTAGTGCCCAAATTATTTGTGAAATTTTTTTCGACATATTTTTTTGCTTCTTTCAGATAAATATTATCCTCAAATTTTAATGGGTCAGGGATAATGATATTATTCGGTAATTTTTTTCTGTTTTCTGAGTCAAAGCTCCATTTCCCACCAATTGGTTTACCATTCTCCACAAGTATATTCATTCTTTTTCTTTGGAATATGTAGAATGAGTGCATTAAGTAGTTCTGTTTATCACTAAAAAAATCTGTTATTATTGATTTTTCAGTTAGAAACATAGGGGAGGGATATTCAAATAATTCAATTTTCAGTTTTGAGGAAAGTTTTTTTATTCTTTTACTTAAAATATAATCAACAGTATCTACATAGTAAATTTTCTGTACAGAGATTTTCTTAAATATTTCAATCAGATAATCAACTCTTAGATCTGTTTTCATATTTGCGTATTCTATGTATGTTACATTATATCCCTGTCTGATTAAATAATCCTGATAAAATTTCATCGAAGCGCGATGAAGCAGAATTTTATTTTTATGGAAATTTAAGGGATATCTTTTATCACCAAAAAAGAGTGGGTCTTCGATTAGAAATACCCTAACAGAGCGTTTTAAGGCCGGATTGTTCTCAAATAGTTGATTTGGAAAAATTAGAGTAATTTCATTCATATTTTACGAACAAGTGAAAAATAAAAATAATTCAAAAAAAGAAAGAATTATCTTGCGGTGATGTTACGAGGCAAAGTAGTTAGATTTCAGTTTCAGGCTCAAGTTCAAGATCAATAAATTTCCTACTCTTACTCCTAATCTTACTCTTACTCATACTCTTCCTCTCTATCGGATTGATTGAATGAAAATGGGAATAATCAAATTCACGCAGAGAATCAAAAATGCAAAGGAATAAATAGAACACTGATTGAACAGATTCGACGGATTATAACGGATAAAATCTCTAAAATCCTTTGAATCTGTCAAATCAGTGCTCGATTGAATTAATATTTTACACTGCAGCCATAGGGTTCAGATGTTTTAGTGGTAACTTCTTTTCCCTCTAATAATTCGTCCAAAGCGGCTGCTACATAATTTTTAGCTTTTTCTATATCTTTTACATCAGTTGATTTTATATCATCTATTCCGCCTGCATAAACTAAACTTCCTTCTGAATTTATGATGAACATATGCGGAGTAGTTTTCGCTCCATACATTTTACCGACCTTTCCATCTTCATCGATTAAGTATGCAGTGAATTTCGCATTGTGATCATCGGATCTTTTATTGATTTCATCATTTGAGAAATAGCCCTGTTTTCCCTCTGCTGAGGAGCATACAGCTAACCATACTACACCTTGCTGAGTGTATCTCTCCTGAAGAGTCTGCATATTTTTTGAATCATAATGTTTTTTAACGAATGGACAATCGTAGTTAATCCACTCAAGTACGACAATTTTACCAGCAAAATCACTTAATGAATGTTCATTTCCGTTTGAATCTGTTAGTCTGAAATCAGGTGCTTTAGCACCAATTTTTGCTTCCTGAGCAAATAATAGTGTCATCATAAAAGATGATATAAACAGCAATGAAATTATTTTCATAGAACCTCCTTTAATTGTTAATGTTTAAGTTTATTTGATAAGCTGTTTTTTTTACTGAATTTGAATTGGTTCTATAGAAAACAACAAGTAAACCCTCCAGAGAATCTGGTTCACGTGTTTTGAAATTATTAAATTTTGCTGAGAGTCTGTAATTATTATCTGATTGAATAAAATTTTGATTGTTGGAATATTCAAATATTCCATTTTCAAAAGGTATGAAGAGGATGTTTTCTATATTTTTCTGAGTTAATGAATTTTTACTTATTATTAAATCAACTCCATATTCTTTATACACAGCAGTTAAGTTCAAACTATGATTTTTAATTGGAAGTAATGAATAATAATTTTCTAACTTTTCAGATATTTCACTTGAAGTTAATTTATAATTAAAATCATTCAGATTAAAAGAAATAAAAGTATCAAACGGAACACAAACATCTCTACAAATCAAAGATTTAATTTCGCAGGTGAAGTTGTCTGAATCAGATTCGAATTCTTTTTTGATTTGATAGATTAACGTCAGATTTTCCTCATAACCAAAACTAATAAGGTCATCTGAGTAAAACAAGTCAGGCACAGGCCATTCAGTATCAGTAATAGTATAACCTTTGGGTATTGACCACTTTATATCCGTAGGAATTCCTGTGTCACCGTTATTTATCCAGTAAATATGCCATCCTTTATTAAGTGATATATTAAGACAAATTTTTGCACGGTCAAGATTATTCTCTACAATAAAAATTTCAGCTTTAGCTGTTTGCTGAGGGAGCAAGGATTTACCAAATAAAATCATTAAAATCAGAATTATATACATATTTGTCGAACAATCTTTCTTTTATTTGAGTTCAAGATAAGGAATTTGTTTTAGCAGAAATTTAGACTTAAAAGTTGTTAAAAAGTTGAATTATTTGATCTAAGGAATAATTTATAAGTTATACTTTTTCTTGAAATACTCGTAGGCAATATTTATAAGTTTTGTTTTTCGTTCTGCCAATTCTTTCAATTCATCACCGAGGTTACTGACTTTATCGGGGTGATATTTATTTATAAGATCAATATAAGTTTTTCTGATTTGTGATTTAGTTACCCTGCCTTTCAATTTAAAGATCTTACCAAAATAATTGGCTTTTTCATATTCAGTTGCTTTGGAGAGGTCAATTTCATCATTATCATATTTTCTTCTTTCATATTTTTCATAAAACTCATATTTCTCATATCGCTCGTATTTTTCATAATCGTTATTGCTGTGAGTTTTTGAGTGGGTCTTTGACTTTTGTCTATACTTGAAGTTATAGTTTGTTTTAATTTTTAGTTCAGTAAACAGTTTAGAGTCAGTATCACCAATTTGTAATAGGTAGTCAAGTAGTAACGTATTCGATTCCGAATAATCTGTTTCCATAATAAATTCAGAATTTTTAATTATTTGATTAGATATATAATCGGTTGTAAAATTTGGTTTGACCTTTAAAGTTATATCATTTTCATTTACTAAAGTAAAAACTTTTGATACAACTGCTGGAAGAGAAGTTTTATCTTCGATTATTAAATTTTGGAGTAAAAATGTTTTTGCAAATACTAAATCTTTTGGAATGGACGCACTCAATGTATTTGATCTCGATATTGATTTAAGTTCGCCAAGCAGCGACAATTCAAATTCATTTTTCACTAAATCAACTGAAAGCCCAAACTTTTTATCGCAGTAATTTTCAAAAATTTTTAATTGATATTTTTCCTTTAAATCGAGCAAATCATTTGAATTCTTTTTAGGTAAGTTTTTAATAAAACCAGTCAGAGCGCTGTTTGAGTGTTCAATTGCTGCAAAAATGTTTTCTGTAATTATAGAATAAACATTAAAGGCATCTTCAAATTTATTTAATCCCAAAAGGGTATTCGCAGAGTTTTTGATTTTATTCAATTGCATAAGGAAATTCAAATTTCAATTGTCAAACCAACAGGACAATGATCGGAGCCCAAAACTTCCGGCAAAATAAAGGCACTTTTAACATTCTGTTTCAGATTTTCTGAAACAAAAAAATAGTCAATTCTCCATCCAACATTTCTTTCACGAGCGCGAGTTTGCATATCCCACCAGGTATAATTCCCCGGCTCATTGTTAAATAATCTAAATGTATCAATATATCCGTGAGATAAAAATTTATCCATCCAATCACGCTCGATTTTTAAGAAACCTGATATATTTTCATTCTCTTTTGGTCTGGCAAGATCAATTTCTTTATGGGCAGTATTAACATCTCCGCAGATAATCAATTTTTCACCCTTATTTTTCAGGTTGTCAGCAAAATCTAAAAATGCATCATAAAATTCCATTTTGAAATTCAATCTTTCCTCACTTGCTTTACCATTAGGGTAATAGATGTTAATTAATGTAAAATCAGAATATTTGGCGACAATTATTCTTCCTTCATTATCGAATTTAGGAATACCAAAACCGTGTTCAATTTTTACGGGAATTTCTTTGGTGTAAATGGCAACTCCACTATAACCTTTTTTTATTACTGAAGAAGAAAAATAAGATTTGTAATCATTGATATTCAATAATTCTTCAGATAATTGTTCCGGATGAGCTTTTGTTTCCTGAAGGCATAGCATATCTGGATTAGCCTTTAAAAACCAGTCAATAAATCCTTTCTTATAAACGGCTCTCAGTCCATTGACATTCCAGGAAAGCAAATTGTATAAATTCATATTCAAATCAAGCTTTAAATTAAGATAAAAGATTAAAAATTTGAGTTACTAAAAAAGTTAAAGAAAGTCCTAATACTATTGGCAAAAATGTAGATAATGCAGTCCATTTCAAACTTCTGGTTTCTTTATAAATTGTATAAATAGTAGTTGAGCAAGGATTATGAAGCAAACTGAAAAGCATTAAATTTATGCCTGTTAGTAAAGTCCATCCACCTGAATGGAGAATTTTAGCAGTATCAGCAGTGGATTCCAATTCAAAAAGAACACCGCTGCCTGCGCCAAATTCGGTTAAACCGAGTTGAGAGACTGTCAACATTAAAATAGTTGGGATAACAATTTCATTTGCTGGAATGGCAATTATGTAAGCGAGAAAAATTACACCATTTAATCCAAACAATAATGCAACAGGATTTACTTTTTCAATAAAATGGTTTGCAACAGAGATATTATCAATTGTGATATTTGAAACTAACCATATTATCATTCCTGCCGGAACTGCAAAAACAATTGCCCGCCATAAAACAAAAATGGTTCTGTCAATAAGTGAAGTATAAAGAGTTTGTAAAATCCTTGGAGGTCTATAAGGAGGCAACTCAAGACTAAAAGAAGAAGTTTCTCCTTTTAATAAAGTTTTTGATAAGAACCAGGAAACAATTAAACTCATAGCTATACCTAAAACTGCAATAAAAATAACTGCGGCAGCAGAAAATATTCCAGCCAGATAAGCAGGAGCAAGTCCTCCGATGAAAATTGTAGCAATTAAAATCTGGGCAGGCCAACGTCCATTACATAAAGAAAAATTATTTGTAATGATTGCAATAAGTCTTTCTCTTGGTGAATCAATAATTCTGGTTGAAATAACACCTGCGGCATTACATCCAAAACCCATAGCCATAGTTAAAGCTTGTTTACCGTGAGCGCCTGCTTTTCGATATAAAGCATCCATATTAAACGCTACACGAGGCAAATATCCAAAATCTTCCAAAAGAGTAAATAGTGGGAAGAAAATTGCCATTGGCGGAAGCATAACACTTATTACCCAAGCTGTAGAAAGATAAGCTCCATCTACTAAAAGTCCGGTTAACCATTTTGGAGAATTCAATGAGGTTAATAAGTCTTTTAATACCGGATGTATGTAGTCAACTAAAACAGAAGCCAAAAAAGAAGAAGGATAATTAGCCCCTTCAATAGTAATCCAGAATACTAAAGCAAGCATCAGAAGCATTATAGGAAGTCCGAAATATTTACTGGTCAGAATTTTATCCAGAGTTCTGTCTAAACTAAACGGAGGTTTTTTATCTGAATAAGTAATTGCTTTACTGGCAATTTCCTGAGCGTTTTGATAAATTGTCTCCATAAGCGTATCATAAAGATTTTCGCCAATTTCCCATCTTAACTTATTCGCTGTTGATATTATTTTATCTGTATTGTGATTGTCTGACATACTATATGCTTTACTTTTCTATTTCAACTAAACCACTTGACGGTGCAGTTTTGAGATTTCCTAACTCACCTGAGCGAATTGAATTAATAATACTCTGATCACCTTCAAGTAATCTTAAAGCTACCCATCTTTTATTTGGCAAATCAGGGAATTGCTCTGAGAGAAGAGCAACTAGTTCATTTATTGATTTATTAAGGTCAGAGGAGTGAGTTTTCATTTTAAAGGGCTTGCAAACATATCTTCCTGTTGCAATCTCATAAATAATTTTCAGCAGTTCATTAATACCCTGACCACTGCGGGCAGTAGTCGGAATTACAGGTATTCCTAATTGTTTGGATAAAATTCTCTCATTAATTGAAATACCATTTCTGTTTGCTTCATCAATTAAATTGAGGCATAAAACTGCTCTGTCGGTAATTTCCAGAATCTGCAGAACAAGGTTAAGATTTCTCTCAAGTCTTGTCGAATCTGCAATAATTACGGTAACATCAGGTTGGCCAAATAATATAAAGTCACGTGCTACTTCTTCATCAGCACTTGTTGATAGAAGAGAATAAGTACCCGGAAGATCAACCACTTTGAATTTTTTACCTTCATATTCAAATCCACCCTCAGCTCTGGTTACAGTTTTACCTGGCCAATTACCCGTATGTTGTCTTAATCCTGTAAAATAATTGAAGACAGTGCTTTTACCTGTATTTGGATTTCCGGCAAGCGCAACCACGAAATCGAAATTGTCCATATTGATTCCAAGTTTTTTCAGATGTCCAACATTATGGACTGGACAATTAGCACAATTAGTGTTCTCTTTGGTTTTCATTTTTTATAAAGATTCTATATAAATTTTTTCTGTTTGATTTTTTCGTAAAGCAATGGTTGTTCCTCTGATTTTATATGCTAAAGGATCTCCGCTCATACTTTCCAATTCGACTTCTATTTCAGTTCCAGGCACAATTCCTAAATCCATTAATCTTCTCCTTTGTTGACCTCTCAGAGATTTTGCTATTCCTATAATTTTACCACGTTGACCAACAGAAAGGGAAGATAATTTTTTAAAGTCTCCCAGATGAATTTTCTCAAGTTTAAGTAATCCAACATTTATATTATTTGCTTCTTCTAAAGATAGTGAGCAAAGCTTTTCATTAGCATAAAATGAAACTTCATTGTTAAAAGTTCCTAAAAACCTAATTTGAATACCATTGTAAATGCCTTTATTTACTATGCTTTGATAAATATTATCAGGTTCATCTTCAATATGAATAACTACAGAGATATCTCCGGGATTTAATTCTGAAAGTCTCATTCCTTTAACTTCTGGTAATTCACCTTTAGGCGAAGGTATTGGATCTCCGTGAGGGTCAAAAACGGGATTGCCAATCTGAGCTGCTAACTTTTCTGCTTCCTCGTTGGTCAGATTATGCTCAAACTCTTCAGCCAACTGATGCCATTTTTTTTCATTTACGTTTGTTTTATCTGCAAGAAATTTTTCATAAAGTCTGTGAAAGCGAATGATTTTTAATGCGTAGTTTTTCCCGGAATCGGTCAGGCGGATTTCTTTATTATCAGGTTCGATATGTTTTGAATCAATTAATTTATCAACTGATGATTGTATTTGCTGATTTGTTTTGTTTAGTTTTTCGGATAGGGATTCAATGTTACAAACTGAATTCTGATATTGGTGATTGTAAACGCTTTTGAGAATATCTTCCTGAAGAATTTTTTCACTATTAGTCTTGAATTTTCTGAACAGAACTTTCCCTTTTTTAAATAAAAAGAATATAAATATTATTATCAGAAAGAATAACGGTATTAGTAAAAGATAAATCATATTTTGTCAATAATTTAATGGTTCAACAATATTAAAAAAGTTTACTTGCGTTTTCTCAATTAAATTAGTTAAAAAAATAAATAACTAAAAAACTATTTTAATGCCAATGAGAAATAATCTGTGGGGGAAATGACTGAATAATATCATCCTTAATGAGGCTTTTGCATAGCTGCAAAACTGTCACCCTGACCCGTTTTATCTGGGTCAGGGTCTATTAAAAGCAAATTTGCGTAATCAGATTCCGAAAAAAGTTCGGAATGACACTTATGCGACGGCCTACTACAGGCATAAAATTTTGACTTAACTAAAATTGAAGAGAATAATTACGCTTGGTGCAGAATCAAGCGTTAGCTAATTCTTTATTCAAATTTTTTACGCAGGAAATATGATAGACATTTCTATACTTTTTTAACAGTTGATCTGAATTATCGGATAAAGCCTGTCCGCCAACGTAAATTTTTTTATTAACAAACATTTTTGTAATGCTATCTAAAACATCAAGAAATCTTGCGAGATTGAGATACAAACTCCAGGAAATAGCAATTACCTGTGGGTCAATCTGTCTAATGAATTTGATTACTTCTTTAGCCGGTACAGATGCACCGAGATAATATGTTTTGTAACCATTAAGTTCAAAAATTTTAGCTACCATTTTGGCACCAATCTCGTGAAATTCCTTATCAATACAGGTTACAATGGCTTTTTCATCTCGGGTAATAACAGGTGAAGGTGAATATTTTTCAATAAGATAGGAAATGATATTTGTAGCAAGATGCTCTTCCGGAATTGACAATTTACTACTATCCCAGAGCTTACCAATTCTATATAATGACTTTTGGAAAAGATTAACATAAATATCTGTTAGATCCACCCCTTCTTCAAGAAGAGAATTTACGATATCAGAACAATTACTTTTGTTGCCTTCTATAAGATTATTATAGAAATTAAAGAAATGAGACTGTTTGATTTCTGACATACTTTTTTTCTTTTTTATTATAAAAATAGTAACCTTTAATCGTTTTTAGAAGTTCAATAATTCAATATAATTTCGATTGAAATGATTTATAATTCTGAAGGGAAATTCCGACCTATATAATTGAATAATTAAAAATTTTAGAAGATATTTTTTGTTACGAGTGTAAAATTGAATTAAAATTTTAACCAATAACTTTTATTTGATATTATCAAAATTTAATCTTTAATTATTTAGGGATTTGGTTATAAAACTCTCTGGGTAAGAACTAAGATCAATCTGGATAAAACTAAATTTTATGTGATAAGGGTAGAGTAATAAAATAAAATTATTTCATAAGAGTTTCTAATAAATTTCATATATATGAAAGTCTTTATAGAAAATATTATCTTTAGATTTTTAACGCATTGGCAATTCAATAGTGAACTTTGAGCCAATGCCTACTTTACTTTCTAAATAAACTTTTCCGTTCATAAGCTCTGTGAATTTTTTCACTATAGTCAGCCCTAATCCAGTACCTTCAAAGCTACGGTTTAATCCTTCACTAACCTGTCTGAAATCTTCCCATATTATTGACTGAGATTCATCCGGAATACCGATGCCTGTATCAATAACATCTATTTTTGCTAATGAATTTTCAACGTAAACTTTAACAGTTACTCCGCCGTTGCTTGTAAATTTTATGGCATTATTGATGAGATTATCGATAACATTTTGTAAAAGATTCCCATCTATTGTACAAATAACTTCGGTATCGGGAGTTTCGAGCTCATAATTTAAGCCTTTATTTCGGCAGGATTGCTCAAATAATGAAAATGAATTTTTTACTATGGGAACAATATCTTTTTGTGATAATTTAATATCAAGTTTTCCTGCTTCAAGTTTTGACATAGATAGAATCAAATTCAAAGTTTCTTTCAAACGGTTTGCTGAATTAGTTATCAGTTTTGCCATTTTAGCTAATTCAGGATTATCTTCAAGTTCATCTGCGAGTAATTCGGCAAAGCCTAAAATACCAACAAGCGGTGTTCTGAGTTCGTGACTCATATTTGCGAAAAAGTAAGATTTAGCTTTATTCAATTCTTCGGCTCTTTCTTTAGCTTTGACAAGTTCTTCTTGAGTTTTTATTAAATTAGTGATATCTCTTCCGATTACAGCCAATCCTTTTCTTGAGCCATCTTTGTTGAATTTTGGAATTTTATAAACATCGAATATTTTTTCATCCCCATCTAAAGTAGGTATTTTTTCAATTCCTTGAGAAAGAATTCCTTTTTCCCAGGCTTTTTCATCAGTTTCCATACAAGTTAAAAAAGCATCTTTATAAATTTCATTTGTGTATTGGGCAAGTTCAGCATCAGTTTTCCCAATGTAATCTACACCTGCTAATTGAAAAAGTTCTAAGTCGGCTTTATTTGCAAGCAACCATCTTCCTTTGCCGTCTTTATAACAAACAATATCAGGTATAGAGTTGATAAAAGCAATCAAACGATTTTCATTTTCCTCTGCTTTCTGTTTTGTATCTAATAATTCTTTAAAGATTTGTTGTCTTAATTTTATATTGACCAATAATTGAGCAAATACTTTTAGTAGTTGAATTTCTCCTTCGGAAAATTCTCTATGATTTTTAACGGAATCAAAACCAAGAAATCCAATACAATTTTCACCATCCATTAGAGGCACTGTAATAAGGCTTTTTATCCCTTGGGGTTCAATTATTTGTCTAACTCCATCTGTTTCCTCGAGAGCAAAAGTATCGGGAATAATCAGTAATTCGCCTCTGTTGTGTTTTTCAGTCCACCAAGGTATTAGTTCAAGAGGGACTTCCTGAAGATTATCTTTTTCAGCATTGATTCCTTCAGCGCACCATTCAAATGTATTTGTACAAATATTTTTATCGAAGTGATAATCGAAAATGTAAACACGATCAACCTTAAAAAACTCACCAATCTCAGCAAGGGCAGTTTGAATATATAAGTTTGTTTGTTCAATAGGAATATTTATAAAGCGAGAAGCAATTTCCATCAATAATTTTCTTAATTCCGATTGAAAACGAATATCATATTCAAATTGTTTTTGTTTTGTAATATCAATAACAATTCCAGATATTGTTATGTTTCCTTCATTATCATTTTTTACAACGGAACCAACATCGTAAAACCAAATATAACCTTTATTTTTAGATAGAATTCTATACTCTGTTTCATATCTGTCAACCTTGCCTTCGATTCTTTTCCTCATTGCCTCCATTACTCTTTCGTAATCATCAGGATGTAAAAGTTTGGTAAAATCAGTATAGTGTTTGAAGTCCTCAGGCGAGTAGCCAATCATCTCAGCTTTATGTTTGTGAAAAGTAACTTTTCCAGACGGTAACTCTAAATTCCACCAAGCCCATCCAGCAATGTTCATAGATAATTCAAGACGATAATTATATTCTTTGATTTTTTCTTCAGTAAGTTTTTTTTCAGTAATATCTTCTATAAGAGAATGGTATTCTATTAAGTTACCATTTGAGAAAACTGCCTTATCTGTTCGTTTAATCCAACATATTTGATTGGCTTTTAATATTTTATGTTCGTATGATAATGAAGAATTTTGTTTATTTAATGATTTTAATGCTGAAATTATTTTATCGTGTTCGCTTTCAGGGATAAAACTTAAAGATGATTTACCTAACATTTCTTCTGAAGATGTATTGAAATAGTTGCAATATAGTTTGTTAACATAGGTAATCTTAAAGTCAGGTGTAAAACAGTATAACAAAGCAGGAATATTTTCTAATATTGAGCGATATTTTGCTTCGCTTACTTTTAGTTCATTCTCAATTTCTTTCCGTTTGGTTATATCTTCTTTGATTGCAATAAAATTTGTTTTATTACCTTTTTCATCAAATAAAGGTGTTATGATAGCTGATTCCCAGTATAATTCTCCGTTTTTCTTTTTATCAATAAATTCACCCATCCAGATCTGACCTGAGGTAATTGTGTCCCATAAATTTTTATAAAACTCTTCTGAATGTTTCCCGGATTTTAATATTCTTGGGTTTTGTCCTAATACTTCTTCAGCAGAATAGCCTGTAATTTCGGTGAATTTTTTATTGACATATTCAATATTTCCATCTAAATCGGTTATCACAACAGAAGCAGGGGATTGTTCGACTACTTTTGAGAGTTTGATAATTTTATTATTTAATTCTTTTAATTCTGTTATATCTTGAATTGTTCCAAGTATTCTGATAGGTTTCCCATCTTGGTCAAAATATGGAACTGTCTTCGATTTCAAAAACTTAATCTTACCATTATTCATCTTTAACCGAAATTCAAAATTTAATGATTCTTTGATATTCGTAAGATTATTGTAGAAGCTAATTAGGTTATTTTTATCCTCCTGATGGACAAGGTTTATCAAAGCTGCGTATGACCCTAATACTTTTTCTTTTTCAACTTCAAAGATTTTATAAATTTCATCTGAGCAGGTTAAACGGTTTGTCTGGAATTCAAAAACAAAATAACCAAGTTTTGCAATTTGATTTGCTTCATTTAGCTTTAATAGATTTTCCTCAACTTTTTGCTTTGCTTCAATAAGCTGAATTTCAGTTTCTTTTAATTTGGTAACATCTGTAAAAAAAGTTGAGAAATAAAATTTTTCATCAGAAAATGAATAGACATTAAACCACTTTTTATAAATCTCACTAAAAATTACTCTTTCTGATTCGCCACCATTAAGTGCTATTTCTCCAAAAAATTCTATCGGATTAAATTCTGTTGTAACATAATCAGGGAATACCTCTCGAAAGGTTTTTCCTAATACTTTATTTTTGGGTAAACCAATAATTTTTTCAAAGTTATCACTGACTTCCAAAAACTCGTAATCAATTGGTTTACCTTGCTCATCCAATATTATTCGATGATAAGCGTATCCGAATAAAGGGTAACTTAAAAATTTTTGAAAATTTTTCATAATAAAACCCATTAAATAATAACAGCTTATAGAATCACAAAGTGATCAAATTAATTATCGCTCTAAATTTGTGTTTATTAACAGATTGGCTTTATAATGTTTAATAAACAAGAGAAAACATTTATTTCAAAATTAATAAAATAAATTTCAGATAGAATGACATTATATAAAAATTGATATTAAGAATATATTTGGCTTTAAGCATGAATCTCAATATGAGATAACACTATAAATAATAATGAGTTGAGATAATTTTCTTCTTGATAAATCTTAAGATAACATTTATATTGCAAACAAAAATATTCGGAGTATTGATGCAGAAAAAAAAACTATTTCTACCATTTGTGATTTTAATCATAGGTTTATGGGGGTGTAGTAATAAAGAAATAATAAATCAAAAAACTGATAATCAAAGCCAGAATAAGGTCGGAATAGTTTCCGAATTGTTAGAAGAAGCGAGGCAATTCTACTTAACTGCACTTAAAAAGCAAGAACTCAACAGTATAAATGAAACGGTAGAAAATTTTGAGAACTCATTAAGAATTATCAACAACCTTAGCTATTATCCGGGTATTGATAAAAATGATGCCTATAAGGAATTAGAAAGAGCCATAATAGAAGATTATAAATCTTTTATTGATGGATTAGCTGTTTTACCTGAAGGAATCTCATTTGCGGCTTATGATGAATGGATGAAAAAATTTGTACCTGAAACAGAAGAAGTTGCTCTCTCAGATGAAATACCAACAAATAAATTTATTATTCCTGCAGATATACCTCTTGAAGTAAATACTCACGTTGAACAATGGGTTAATTATTTTACAGGTCGTGGTAGAGATGCAATGTCTCGTTGGCTTTCGAGATCAGGAAAATATTTTCCTATGATGACCAAAATTTTTAATGAAGAAGGTGTTCCTCTTCAACTACTTTATTTGAGTATGATGGAAAGCGGATTGAATCCAACAGCAAGATCCTGGGCTTCTGCAGTAGGTCTTTGGCAATTTATTAAATCAACAGGTTCATTATATGGATTAGAAACAGATTTCTTTTATGATGAAAGAAGAGATCCTGTTAAATCAACATACGCTGCTGCCAGACATTTGAAAGATTTGTATAATTCATTGGGCGATTGGTATTTAGCTCTTGCAGCATATAACTGCGGAGAAGGAAGAGTAAGAAGAGCAATCAATAAGGCTAACTCCTATGATTATTGGACAATCAGGAAATACTTACCAAAGGAAACAAGAAATTATGTCCCTATTTATATTGCAGTTTCTTTAATCTCAATGGACTATGAAAAATATGGATTTACAAACATCAATTTTGAAAAGCCCTATGAATATGATGTTTATACTATAAATGAAGCTATAGACCTTGGCTTTTTAGCTTCTGCTTGTGGAACTGATCTGCAAACTTTACAGAATATGAATCCTGAGTTAACTCAGTTATCAACTCCTATGAATTATCCGGGAGGATATCCCCTCAAAATCCCTAAAGGGTCAATTAACCAATTCGCAAATAATATTAAAGATATTCCGGATTATGCAAGAAGAACATACATTGTTCATACTGTAAGAAAAGGAGAAACAATTGCAAAAATTGCTGACAAATACGGCATTTCTAAAGTTGAGCTTGCTGATGCGAATAATTTAACTACAAAGACAAAACTGAAAAGCGGACATCGAATCAAAATTCCGATGTTAGTTAATAGCTCTGGTGAAAATGAATATGTAATTAATACTGATACTCAGATTGCATCTGATAATTCTAATTATGTGTCTCCTTATGAATCTCTGTTGAAGGAGAATGTAAATAGGAATAATTTTATTGTAAGTAACAGTAATTCAGAAAACGAATCAGATGATGAGAAAACTGAAAGTGAAGAATATGCATCAAATAGCATTGACGGCGAAGTTAATGGTGCAAATGAAGTAAGCACAATTACTCCAAAAGGTTTTGTCCCGGTCAATTACAGAGTAAAGAAAAATGATAGTCTTTTAGGTATTTCTGAAATGTTTAATTGCAGAGTTAGTGATATCAGAAACTGGAATGATATACCATATACAAGATCAGTTAAAGTTGATGAGGTATTGACTATCTATGTTCCGGAATCTCAACAACAATACTATGCAAGTCTTGATTCCGAAAATACTACAAATACAACTGAAACAATTAAAACTTCTAATGTTAGTTCATCAGTTGTATATCATAAAATCAAGAGGGGAGAGAATCTTCAGCAGATAGCATCTTTATATAATGTTACCTCAGAACAAATTAAAGAATGGAATAATATATCAGGTAGTAAAATTTTCAGTGGTAGAGTTTTAAAGATTTATAAAGATGGAAGAACAGTATCCAGAAACAATAATACTGTTGCCAATTCAACTTTCCGTTACAGAGTCAGAAAGGGTGATTCATTGAGTGAAATAGCTGATAAATTTGGAGTAAGCATAAATGATTTGAAAAAATGGAACGGATTAACTTCAAACTCAATTGTAGCAGGCAAAACTTTAAAGATTTTTAGCAATACCAATCCAGGGAACACTGCTTATGGTGATAATTCCAATAACAGAACAGCAAACTTAACTTATTATAAAGTTAAAAAAGGAGATACTATTGGTGAAATTGCCCGAAAATTTAATGTAAAAGTTTCTGACATTATTGCCTGGAATAATATTAAGAACAATAAAATTTTAACAGGAAGCAGAATTAAAATTTATAGTAATAGTAGTATCTATGATTTAGAAGAAGATTTGACTGATAACGAACCAGTAAATAGGAATGAAAGAAAAGAAACTGTTACTACTAAAAGTAAAAGTAACTCAGATTTTCACATTGTTAAATCAGGTGAATCACTTTATTCAATTGCAAAAAAATATAATACTACTGTAGCACAATTGAAACAGCTTAATAATATGAAAAATAATAATATAAAAGCAGGAGATAAGATAAGACTTAATTAAATAACAAATATTTATTAACCATAGCCGTTAGGGGTGTTATCCCGCAATTTCCTTTGTGGGATATCTGAGATAATACCCTCGAACCTGATCTGGGTAATGCCAGC
>CALEBT010000082.1 GCA_937942875.1 uncultured Ignavibacterium sp.
TTTACTTCGTTTCAAAATACAGTTATGATCATTTGCATCTTCCGACAGATACAGTTGAAACACTTAATCCTGATTTGTTCGAAAAGATTGTGAAGCTTGCTTTCTTAACAGCAAAACACATTGCTGATGGAAAGTATGAGAAGGAAGTTGTAAAATGAAAATTAAGATCATTTCAGAAAATGTTAACTAAAAAAGGAGTACACAATGGCATCAAATAAAGTTGAAGTTGCAGGCATAATGGGACCAATATGGATTATCGGCTGGATGTTTACAATTGGATTTCTCAAGCTTTCTTTTTTCAAAGGATTGCTGGCGTTGATAGTTTGGCCATATTACATAGGTGAGTTTGTCGGCGGTATTGTTAAATAGTTTAATTTATCAGCTTACTTATAAAATAATTTAGTTTTGTTCATCCGTAATGAACAAACTTTTTCATCACCAATGAACAACTCAAAAAGTTTATGAAATTGATTTTGAGATTGTCCCATTCTCTTTATAAGAGAAGCAATATTTTAAAAATATTCTTACCATATTTGATATGATATTACTTTTTATAAAAAGTAATACAATAAAATACTTGACTTACTTTTATTAATTTAGTAAGTTTACATATAAAAATAGTAGGAATATGGAAACAGCAGTAGTAACATCAAAAGGACAAATTGTAATACCGGTAAAAATTCGAAGAAAACTTGGTATTAAAAGTGGTTCAAAGGTCGCCTTGATTGAACAGGGAGATAAAATAATAATGCAGCCACTTGATAAAGAATACTTTAATAAAATTGCAGGTATACTTGGCGAAAAAGGTAAAATGCTTAAATCATTGATGGAAGACAAAAAGAAAGAAAGAGAACTATGAAACCGGTAGTTCTCGACAGTTATGCCTTAATTGCATTTTTGAACAAAGAGGATGGGTACGATCGTGTTTCGGAAATTTTTGAAAAATGCACAGAATTTGACGTAGAAGCTCTTATATGTGTGGTAAACCTTGGCGAAGTTTATTACCATGCATTACGTGTTGGTGGTGAACAAAAAGCGAAGTTTTTTCTTGAAGTTGTTAAAGCACTCCCAATTAATGTTGTTGAGGCAAATATTAATCTAACTTTAATGGCTGCAGAGATTAAAGCTTTTAATAAAATGTCTTTTGCAGATGCTTTTGCTGCAGCTTTGGCAAAATTAAAGAAAGCCGCGCTTGTTACGGGCGATAAAGAGTTTAAGGTACTTGAGAATGAAATTAAAATAAGTTGGATTTAAGACAAGGAAGATATTATGTGGAGGTTTAAAACTTTATCTGTTGGTGATCCCGAAAGAGATCCACACGAAGTTGAGTTTTTTAATCTAACAGGAATGTCAGAAGTTTTTGTCAGAGAGTTTATTCAAAATACCTTAGATGCAAAATGTGATTCTTGTTCAATCATAAGAATTACATTTGATAAAACATCAAAAGAAAAAGCCAAGATATTTTTTAGTGATCTGGAGAATCACTTAATAGCAACCAATTTTTATCTCTCCGAGTTGGAAAAGGATGAAGTTCCATTTATTACTATTGAAGATTTTGGCACAAGTGGTTTGGATGGGGCTACTGGTGAAGGAGGTGAAAGACCGGATGGTAAAAATAATTTTTATAATTTTTGGTGGTATGAGGGAAAATCAGAAAAAACAGGGAAAGAGAGAGGTCGATGGGGATTAGGTAAAACCACTTTTCATATTGCATCAAAGATAAGATCATTTTGGGGGTTAACAGTCAGGAAAGATGATAACCGGAAACTTTTGATGGGGAAAGCTCTTCTTAAAACACATAAAATAAATTCTGATACTGTTACCTATAATGGATATTTCACAGATGAAGCTTATAAACCGTATACAGATGAAAATATATTAAAACAATTCACTGAGTGTTTTGCTCTTTTACGCGATGGTGAACCAGGACTTTCGTTAGTAATTCCATTCCCTCATTCTGAAATAACACCAACAGAAATATTAAAATCAATTATGATTCATTATTTCTATCCCATACTGAATGGGACATTGGAAATATTGCTCAGATACGATGATAAAGAAGAAGAATTAAATTCTAATAATTTTATAAAAGTGGCTTCAGAACAAAACTGGGAGGGAACGAGTTGGGAGAATATCAGTGTTAAGGATTTACTTGATTTTGTAAACGAAGCTAGGCAAAAAAAGGATTTAAC
The DNA here is from genome assembly GCA_937942875.1 of uncultured Ignavibacterium sp. GTDB lineage: Bacteria > Bacteroidota > Ignavibacteria > Ignavibacteriales > Ignavibacteriaceae > Ignavibacterium. The sequence goes on from CALEBT010000082.1 coordinate 2,193, forward strand.
AGAATTGAAAATCAACAACCCTGAAAGCCCGGAAATCACAGCGGAATCATTTCGGGATCAGTTAGATTCTTTGAGGGAAAAATTTAATTCGGGGGAAATTGTATCATTGAGGATACCTGTACAAATCAAAGAAGTTAATAAGGAGAATACTGATTCTTTCTTTGATATATTTATTCAGAAAAAGAAAGATAATAGCTCTGCTGATGAGTACTATGTAAGATCAGGAATCACTATTACTGATATAAAAAAGATAACCGGCTTTCCCGTGCGCTCCTTATTCATAGCAGAAGATGAAGCAGTTGCAAAATTTCTCGGTGATGCCGAAACACCCGCACATACAAACTGGAATGAAAGAACAGAAGGTTTTGCTGAAAAATATGAACACGCTAGAAGAAAATTAAGGTTTGTTACAAAAGGAGTATCCTCAGTTTTAAATTATATATACTTGCCGCCCAAAGAATTAAAAAAAGATTTTCTGAAAGATATTTTTTATGTAAATGTTGAACCTGAGAATGAGAAAGATGAAGAAGAAGATACTTCAGGAAAAAGTAAAACAGATATTCTCGGGCCAAAACCCAAAAAATATCATTTAACAAGAATTGATGGTGGGTTTAGGTTAACAAAGAGTAAAAATGAAATTGAACCTCCCTTGGAAGTAAGAATCACTTGTGCGTTTGATACCAGAAAAGGGAATCCTTTTAAGAATTATGAACTCTATGATTTCAATCTTGGCGATTCGGAATTTGTTATGATCTCAAATGGCTGTACCATAAATCATCGTAATGAAAATAAAATTGAAATAATGATTAATAATAAAGAATTCGAATTTGAAGTAACGGGGTTTGATAAAATGAGAGACCTGATTATTGATGTTAAGGAGTTGGACTAATGAAAAGAAGATTTAATTATACGGGCAGAGAAAAATTAACTAAAGATGCAATCAAAATTACTGTTAATAAGACAAACGGAAAACCGAAATCCATTACTGCAAAATTAAACTTAAATGAAATTAAATATCCCGCTGACACAAAAATTTATCTTGATGCTTATCATAAGACTGATAGAAAACGATTTGATCTCGGAAAAATAAATCAGCGTAGGATCCCAGAAGATTTAACTATTGACGAGCTAGCTTATACTGATAATCTGATGTTCAGACTGATGCTTATTGATGAGAGTAGCGATCAAGGAAAAATAATAGCACATGCCGATAGAATAAGAGCCGATAATGAGGCAAATAAAAAACCAATCTTACCCGTTAAATTTGAGGATTTGGGTCAGCAGATATGGAAATTAGAATTCACAGCAGAAGAAGACGGTCCGATTCTCTGCCTAAATAATAAAATCCCTGTCCTCGAAAATTTTGTTAAAACCGATCCGATATTTTTTATGTATGTATTTCCGGCAGCTATACGAGTGATCCTAACACATATGATTTTCATTGATACGGTCGAGAACCCGGAGGAACCACCCGTAACTTGGCATTCCGATTGGCTTAAATTTTCAAAAATGATTTTACCTCACGAACCTATCCCGAACTTGGAACAGGATAAAATAGATAAAGATGAAGTGGTAAAATGGATTGAGCAAGTTGTTGAAGAATTTTGTAACAACAGGAGAGAGGAATGGGAATCAGTTAAAACCAGACTGGCAGGAGAATAGGATATGGCACGTTTAAAGTTTTTTACTGATGAAGGAATTAATGAATTCAGAAATTTTCTGGTTGAACTTAAAAATAATCCGGAATTAAATAAACCTGATCTGAGCGACAATAAATATTCTGAAAATTTACAAACGGAAATAATTATTGAAGAGAACAAAATATTCTCGTCACGAATGGAATTGGCAGAATATCTTACTCAAGTATTTCAGGACGCGGGTGTAAAAATTACGGATGTGATCCCAAATGATAAGCTTTGGACATGGTTAACATATTTGTGGTTTGATCAGATTTGCCCCAAGGATAGTTCCGGCAGAAAAATTAGAGAGGTTGTCAAATATATATGTAGCACTGATTATAAAAAGTATTATCGTCATTTTATTGCATCAACTTTTAGAATATACGTAACACTTGGTAAAGAAAACTCACTGTTATTTTTGAATCGCCCTCTAAATGATCACGGAGATTTTATTGAACAACTTGCTTCAAGACAGGAAATAATTTCTAACCCGAATCTGATAAGAGTCGCTCACGAGTTATATTGGGATAAAAGTGAAAATAAACCAAAACGGGGCGCCACTGATCGTAAAAAACCCGGAAATCTCAGGCGACTTATTAAGTTCTTTGGACAAATAGAATTAACATATGATATTTTTTCAATGAAACCTGATGAAATTGTAAAAAAATTGCCGAAAGAATTTGATATTTGGAAATAAAAAAAGCTTTAAAGTAACATAGATAAACAATTATGAACGTTAATATAAATAGTATAAAAATATTAAATGAAAATCCCCGAACGGCTTTTGATGAGGAAAAACTCAAAGAGCTCGCCGAAAGCATTAAAGAGCGCGGTATATTACAGCCCCTAGTCTGTAAACAAGACGGTTCAGAATTTATTTTGATTGCTGGAGAGCGAAGATTGAGAGCTGCAAAAATGATTGGCCTAAAAGAGGTACCAATAATTGTCAGAGACACCGAACCAAATGATATTAGAGTGGAGCAGGTTATTGAAAATTTACAACGCGAAGACTTGTCTGCTGAAGATAAATATTTCGCATTTAAAGAAATGCGAGATGCAGGAATGAGCATTAAAGAAATTTCAAAAAAAACAGGGGTTAATGCAACGGTTATTTCTTCTATTCTTGCACTTGAAAATCTTGATAATAATATCAGAATTAGAAAAGATATTGATGAATATCCAAAACAGTTAATTGCAAAAGCTCCTTATTTTATTCAGCAAGTTCTCGCAGATAGAGTTGCCTCCGGGGAATTGGGTGTCAGATGTTTGCTTGCCGATGTTTTGCCGACTTTCAGTAAGGTCGAAAAAGACACTCTACTTAATGACGATGAGAAAAAGTATGTTATTGAAAGAATCGCAAAAGAAACAATATTTAAGAAGTATCCTGCATCATCTATATTGGCTCAGGAATTAGGTAAAAAGAGAATGGAAATTAAGGGGATCAAACCTAAAGTTGTTTCAATAAATACATTGGAGGATTTTATAAGACGGTCAAAAAATTACCTTGATACACTTTACGAAATACAATCCACAAGACTTGAATATTTAGATAATTCTACTGTAATTAAATTATATTCTGTTCTAAAGGAAATAAAAGAAAATATTAATCTTTTATTACCAACAGGAGGGAAAAATGAAAGCTAAAGATTATTCGGTTATTCAAGCACAAATTTATCATGAGCTTGAACAGGCTAGATGTGCACTGACAAAAGAATCATTGTGCAAAAAATTAAATTGTAAAGAACATGAATTCAATAAAGAAATAAAGGCGCTTATTAGAAGTGGAGAACTATATCTTTGTCAAAATGGTTATGTATTAAAAGAATATGCATCCACCGATGAACAGTTATGGCATTTGTCATGGGCATTAGGACTACTTGATACATCAGCAACTCATGTAGTTTTGGATAAAGATTTGCTCGAATTAGCCCCGGCAGCAATTCAGTCTCTGATTAACAGTGGTCAAATGGATAATGACCAAAGAAGAAGACTAAAAGAATTACGCAATAAATTATTATCAGCAATGGAAGCACCAAAACTTATATTACAGATATACCATAAAGTAGAAAACTTATTAGACGAATATCTTGAATCAAAAAGGATTGGGGATGGTAAGATAGTAGTAAAGGATTTTAGGGAGCTTAAAAAATATCAAAAGAATTTCAAGTAATATTTGAATAGTTTGCACTTAAAAGCCTAAATACAACTTGAGCTATCTGCCTTGCTAACAAAGGTGGTACCGCATTTCCGACCTGAATATACTGTGAAGTTCTTGGTCCGCAGAAAAAATAATTATCCGGAAAGGTCTGTATTCTGGCAGCTTCTCTGACTGTTAAGCTTCTGCATTGTGTTGGGTCGGGATGAATATAGTAATGCCCGTCTTTCGCAATATGACTGGTAATTGTTCTCGCGGGCTCTCCCCAAACCTGAACACGAAATCTGTCTTCAAATTTTTTTTCACCGACGTTTTTATGCTTTGGTAAAAGTTGTTTTGGAAAATCAGATAACTTTGGAGATCTTTTATTAATTTCTGCAAAGCTTGAGGCAAAGAAATATCTATATAAATCTTCCCTTAAATGAGCACGTGTTGCGTGATTACAAACTCCTTTTAACCTTTCATCAATAAACCAACTATATTCTTCTTTATATGTGATTTTAGTATTGTATTTAATAAATTCATTTCCTCTGTCACTTTGAGGAACAGTAATTTTTCGGACCAAATTGATAATATATTTTCTTACTTCGAAATCTATTTCATCTGTAAAACCATTTTTATTAATGCCCTGTAAAATCCTTTTCCAATTCTCTTTTGAGTCTTCTTCTTTTGATATGCCACTTCTTATCTTTGGTAATCCCCCTTTTAATACATTATCAATCAATACAGGCTCCTGTTTTTCAAGTATAACAGGCTCTCCATTAAGAAAGTTTTTTCTTATTCCGAGTATTATCACCCTGTGTCGTTTTTGTGGTATTCCATAATCTTCTGCCTTGATGATAAAATCTTCCGGTAAAAAATCAGGTTTACCATTAATATCAAATCCATCTGCTTTTTTAACCAAAGAAAATAAAAAGTATCCTGGACATTTCGATTCAGTTTTTCTTTTCCCTTTTAATTTTTTGTAGGCTTCAGCAGGATTTTCAAGATCTTTACGTATTTCTTCAAAAATCAGTTTGTCTTTTAACTTGGATGATAGTAAACCCTTAACATTTTCCATAATAAAGACCGGGGGATTATGAACAGCTAAGATTCTATAATACTCCCGATACAAAAATACTCTTGGATCTTCTTCATCTAACCCACTTTTCCAACCTTGTCGTACACGCCCGATTATTGAATATGCTTGACAAGGAGGGCCCCCTATCAAAACCCAATTTTCCATTCCATTCAGACTCTCAATTATTCTTTGATCAATTTCTTCAACAGGTGTTTTGCCCAATTCAGCTTTCCAGGCTTCTCTTAAAGCATTCCTGGACTGTTCGGGAAAAGATTTGAATAAATTATCTCGCTTAATTTCACCTCTTAAATATTTATAGTACTCTTCAGGTATTTCTTTTTCAAATTGTCTGAAAAAACTTCTCAACTCTAAAGTCTGATGTGCATAATACTCTTTCTCTATTGACAAAACGATTTTGAAAATTCTTTCTCCTTTCTCATCTTTAAAAGCTGAAAATCCCTCCCCAAGCCCACCTGGACCAGCGAATAAATCAATTACAGGAATTATATTTTTTTTTCTCATCCTAGCTTAGACTCAAGTTTGGAAAGCGTTCTAACAATTTTTTTTGGTTTTAACTGACATTCCCACAAAGTTATAATATTCCAACCGTTTTTTCGCAGTTTTGAATAATTTCTTTTATCAATCTTTTTGTTTCCCATGATCTTATTCAACCACCACTTTGTCCTTGTTTTGGGTACAACAAAATATTTACAGTTTTTATGTCCATGCCAGAAACAACCGTGTATAAAAATTACTGTTTTATATTTAGATAACACAATATCAGGTTTACCCGGAAGATTTTTTTTATGTAACCTGTATCTGAATCCTTTTGAGTGCAGAAACTTTCGTACTGTAATTTCCGGTTTAGTGTCCTTTCCCCTTATCCTGCTCATATTATAGCTTCTTGTCTCGGTAGAATGTACATCAGCCATAATTAGCAGTCCTGAAAATAAAACTTATGATAATCAGTAAAAACAATTTTAAATTTCTGTGCTGGTTCAGAATTCCTTGCGAGTTCAATCTCAAATACATTTGTTGCTCTTTCAAGATCCTCAAATAATCTGGCTTCCATTTCCTCTGCGGTAACATCAAGTCCCTCTAGTCTAACCATATAATTTTGTTTTTCCAGTTCGTAAATAATCGAGTGAAGGGGCGAGTTCATTTCGTCAGCTTCAACAGCATCAAAGATTTTTTGAACGTTCATAAACACTCCTTTGAATTAATCTGCTAAAATATAGTTAAATAAAAGAAATAATCCAGGGGTGCGAGAAATATTTAATGTGTTAAATGCGGCTCAACAGAAAATCTCCACTTCGATCACGACCTCCCTTTTTCCAAAGGCGGGACAAGTCTTAATGCAGCAAATGTCCGTATCTTGTGTATGAAGTGTAATTTGAGTAAGTCAGGTAAAATCCTTTCATTACCACCTATATTCCTGAGCTGAATATTAAAAAATCACAGGTGCTATGCTATTAAAATTCAATTACAATTAACTGGCTGATAATCAACCATTTGCTGGCGGATTTGAAAAATAAATAGCTACAAACATATTGTATAATTTTTCTGATATGGCTTATTTAAATTTTGTTTTTCTTTGTTTGACACAGGTTCTTTCAGAGAATAAGCTTTGAAACAAACATTGAACATTATCGTTTATTTATATATATTTTCCAAAAAAATCTGATATTCAATTGTTAAGATATTTTACGATCGGAATAATTTTTTTATATGTGTTAAACATTAATATCGTATTAATGTTTTACATATCTCATAATATTAATCTTGATTATATCAAACAATTTTTGTGCATCTCTAAAAACGAACCGGAAAATCTTTGCGGAGGCTCCTGCCAGCTAAAGTTAAAATTAGAACTGGCTGAAAAACAAAATACAGATAAAAAAACGGAGAGTTCTTTCCCTCAGTTTAATTTTTTTAGTCTGCATACTAAAGACCGCTCCTCCCAAAATCAAATAATTAACTCAGAACAAATTAAATATTTCGTTTATCACAATTTCAAAATTGTTAAGCCCTATCTATCAATAGAAACACCACCTCCTGAGATTTAATTCTTTTCTCGCTTTCATTAGAAAAAATTATTAAAAACAATTAAGGAGAAATTATGAGAACAAGACTTTTGTTTTTCATAGTTGCTGTGTTGTTTCCATTGCATTTTTTAAAAGCACAGGATTCTGTGAAAACATTCTATTTATCCCAAATAGAGATAGTCGCAAAAAAGCAAATTAATCTTTCTGATAGCTATAAATATGGAACCAATTATAACAGTGGAATCTTTGATAAAAATGGTTTTTCAATTTTACGCCGTGGGACGAATTTTACTCAGGACATTTACTCGGAAGGATTTAAGCGAGGTGATATTAAAGTTTTAGTTGACGGCGAACAATATCACAACGCTTGTCCGAATAGAATGGATGCTCCCTCAACAAGGGTTAATCCACTTGAAATGCAATCAGTCAATCTTTCAAAGTCCGCAGCACTATTACATACAGGCATTTACGGAAGCATTAATTATGAAAGAGCGGATATTGAAGAACGTTTTAAGTTAAAGTCTTTTCTAAATGGTAATTCAGGTTCAGAACAAGACCTTGACTTCGGTACAAGTGTAGAAGGCTATAAAACCTCAGCGGTTTTTAGATATGCAACCGGTCGCCCATATAAAAATGGCGAAGGGAAAAAATTTAATCAGCTTTATGGTTATAAGGACAACTTTAAATATAATTTTGGAAATATTGGTCTAAGGTATCAATCAGACAATTTCCAAACAGGGGCATCCTTTACTTACAGCGAAAATATTTCTTTCCCATATTTGATGATGGATGAAAAATACAGCAAAGTTTTTAGCGGATTCTTCGATTTCAAAGGTCATAAAGCATATTTTAATTATACAGTCCACCTTATGAACAATTCATTAAGGACAGGAGCAGGATTTATGGAGACCGCTGCAAAGAATTTTACTTTTGGTTTAACCGGCTCATTTTATGAAGTTGTTTACAGACAATGGAATGCTAATAATGTTATAAAAAACCCGATGATGAATGTAAATATTTCAAACAGACTAATGCCGGATGTTAAGCAATTGTCTGCTATTATTTCAGAAAGTTTTCAGCTTGGCGATTTAAATATTGCAGCAAAAGGTGGCGTTCAATACTTAAGTGTTGGTGAGGAATCAAGACTAAATTTTTATAAAACACTTTATCCTAAAACTGAAAAAAGCAGGTTTTTTATAAGTGCGGGAATAAATGTGAACCATTCAACTCAATTGAAAAGAGATTTAATTTTATTGGTTTCTGCAGAAGGTGCTGCAGATGCTCCAGATGCAGAGCAACTTTATATAGCAGTACAAAGGCCAATGACTAATCCAAATCTTTCTGGTAATCCAACGCTTAAGATGCCAGTTAGAACAGGTCTTAGAACTTCAATCAATTATGATTTTCTAAGTCTTGAGGGTTATGCTAATTATGTTTTTAACTATGTTGATGTTGTTAAAAGGTCTGCCTCTAAAAATTACTTAACTTATGATAATGTCAAAGCTCTTTTGATGGGAATAAATCTCTCAGCTCAACTTAACTTTTTTGAGATATATCTTTCTTATTTATATGGTGAAAATGTTACCAACTCAGTACCATTGGCAGAAATATCTCCGCTTTCGATAACAACTAAATTAACGCTTCCAGAAGTTTACAATGTGGATTTTTATATTACTCATAGATATGAAAATGCACAAAAAAGAGTTGATACAAATCTAAAGGAAACTCCATCCGCAGCCTGGAATACAATAGGTGTTGGCGCAGGATATAGTTATTCAGGCATTCGTTTTTTATTGGAAGTTGATAATTTACTTAATCATAATTACAGCAGACATTTATCTTATGCCAGAAATCCATATTCAAGCGGGATGAGGATTTATGACCCTGGCAGGACTTTCAGATTAACATTTTATTTTGATAAACTTTTCAATTGAAACATAAAGGAGACACGTAAAACAGCGTGTCTCTATTTTTACAGCATTAAAATCTTTACTACCTTGCTAATAACATCTTTCTGATTTGCACAAAACTACCAGCCTGTGTCATATCCGAATGGATTTCAATGCGATAAAAATATACTCCACTTGGAAGAGACATGCCCCCGCGTGACTCTACAGGGTTGAATTCAATCTCGTATCTTCCTGCTTGTCTGAATTCATTTACTAATGTAGCTACTTCTTTACCTAATAAGTCATAAACCTTCAAAGTTTGCCAGCCGCTTACCGGCGACTGCCAACTGATT
>CALEBT010000083.1 GCA_937942875.1 uncultured Ignavibacterium sp.
ATGCTGGTTGTCTTGGTTTGAAAGTAAAGATGCTGAGGTCTTTGATGGAGGAGAAGAAAATTTAGAGGTGGTATTGAAAATAATTATTGTCTATTATTCTCTTGTCCTAATTATTCACAAAAGAATTATTTTTAAGATAAACTTTTATATTTAATTTCTTATGAGTTCAAAACTAAATTTCTCAGGTCACGAATCTTTTCAAATCGTTAGCAAAAGAAGCGACTCTATTTTTGTAAGAAAATGAATAAAAAAGTTTTTCTTAATATTAGCAAAATAATTGAACGCGACAGCAAAACGACTACTTATAAATTTGCTCTATTGAGAGGTGTAATAGATATTATTCAGGAAAATTCTCCTTTTATTTCCTTTTTTGATAAAAGAGCCCACATTCCTATTGGATTACTTGTTGAGAAATGGCTGTTATATTATTATCCGATTTTAGGCTCATCTATAAAAATTCCACAAATTAATGGTGAGTTAAATCTCGCTTTTGAAACTCAGTTCAGAAAAATAATAAACGCTTACAAAGATGTTGGCGGGTTTTCTGTTTTCTATAATGATTTAAAGAACAAAGGCATTCCAAAAAATTTGAAAAGCGATTTTCTTGAGTTGGGAATAAAAATAAAAGATACCATTGTCAGAATGCCAATGAAATATATAGGACGCTCAATCAGTGACAAATACTACTCTATTTTTCAATTTGAATCAAGGGGCAAACTAAAAAAGGTCTCATTGATAGACTCTGAATTTCTTATCAAAAATTTTGGTACTTTTTCCATTCCGTTAGAATATTACGAAGCCTTTAAATTATTGGGAAGTTTTGTTGATGGGTCTGATTCAATTCTTATTAAATGGGCAGAATTCTCAGTAAATGCATCAAGAAAAAATTTATCTATTGAAAAGGTAATAAATGAAATATTAAAAAGGCCGGTAACTCAAAGAGAAATTGAAGAGTCCAAACAAATCTATAAAGATATACTTAAACATGAAGGTAAAGTTTATTGTGTATGGACTGGAAATAAAATATTAAACTACAATATTGACCATGTAATTCCGTTTTCTGTATTGAAGAACAATGAATTGTGGAATTTGTTGCCAGCGCAAGAAAAAATTAATAGACAGAAAAGAGATAAAATTCCATCAGTTAAATTAGTTGAAAGACAGCGGGATTTAATCACTCATTATTGGGAGATAATTGATAGATATAAACATGATAAGTTCCAAAAAGAAATTAGATTATCTCTATTAGGAAATAATAAAGATTTAAATTGGAAAAATACGGCAATAAATCAGTTAATGAATTTTTGCGATTTTTTTATCTCAATACGTGGTTTTGAAGAATGGAGCATTTAAGAAAAAATATATATTCCCATTTAACAGCAAAAAACAGAAAATATTTATCCTTTCCCGCAAAGTTTTTATTTGAAAACAAATATTTGCTTGGCGAGGTCTTGGACTATGGATGTGGATTAGGAAAAGATGTTGAACTATTACAGAGAAAAGGAATAAATATAATAGGTTATGACAAACACTACTTCCCAAAATATCCCGAAAAAAAATTTGATACAATAATCTGTATTTATGTATTAAATGTTTTAATGCCCGAAGAACAAACGGATGTATTGATGGAAATTTCATATTTGTTGAAACCGACAGGCAAAGCATTCTTTGCTGTTAGAAGGGACTTACAATATGAAGGATTTAGAACTCACAAATTACATCAAAAACCCACATATCAATGTAATGTTACATTAGGTTATAAATCAATCTTTAAAAATGAAAACTGCGAGATTTATGAATATAGACATTTCAATCAAAACATTGAAAAAGAAAACATTGAATGCATTTTTTGTAATCCTGAACCAGACAGAGAATTGATTGTAGAATCGGCCACAGCATATTCTATCTATGACAAATTTCCAGTAAATGATGGACATGCTTTAATTATACCTAAAAAGCATTGTGTAAATTATTTTGATTTAAGCTTTAAAGAACAATCGGCTTGTTGGTATGTTTTGAATAAAGTAAAAAAAATAGTAAGTGAAAGATTTAGTCCTGAAGGATTTAATATTGGTGTGAACGTAGGAAACACCGCTGGTCAAACTATTCCCCATGTTCATATTCATTTAATTCCACGCTATAAAGGAGATGTAGCAAATCCCACGGGTGGAGTTAGAAACATAATACAGCAAAAAGGAGATTACACAAAATTTTAATCATTTATTTGATGTTTTAAGCTTTGTTATATGTGATAAATTATTATAGGCTTTCAAATCTGTTTTAACTATGTATTTTTTGTTTTGTCAAAAATTCTTATGTGCGACCTTCCTTTCTCAAAAGGCGGAACAAGTCTTACTGCAGCGAATGTCCGTATCTTGTGTATGAAGTGTAATTTGAGTAAGTCAGGTAAAATCCTGACATTACCACCTATATTCCTGAGCTGATTCTAAAAAAATCACAGGTGCTATGCTATTAAAATTCAATTACAATTAACTGGCTGATAATCAACCATTTGCTGGCTGATTATCAATCACATACTGGCGGATTTACAAGACGACTTATTTCCAGAGGATTCTAAATTAATTTTATGATGTTGTTTCGGGTAAGCGCAGCGATTAAGAAATCCTATCAAGATTAAAGTTTTCTCAGGGCTGACTAAAAAGTAATTTTCAATTTTATACTGAGTTTACCCGCCTTGACCTGAATGTCAAGTCGTGGCAGGTCGAAGAGTAATTTTTTTAATTTTTTTGAATGTCAGTCTTCGACAGGCCTGACTGCTTCCGTAATGTTACCGAATTACCGAAGTAAAGCACGTCAGGCAGGCACAGTCTGACAATTTTAGACTTTTATGACAAGACCCCTCTTATAAAATTTCAATCCCTCAAAATTTTTTCTCAGCATTATTCATAAAATCCCGAGAGTTAATGTTTGTATTTTTTTGCAGGGAGCGAACTCCTGTTCGCTCCGATTAATTGTTAACAGACTCATAGTATGTTCTGCAAAATAATTTTTAATAAATAAAAACTATCCTAAACCTTCAGACTTTCGCCTTCTGTTTTTGCTATAATGACTGCACCGCAACTGTCGCTGAATACATTAACTGCTGTTCTG
>CALEBT010000084.1 GCA_937942875.1 uncultured Ignavibacterium sp.
TGGGGACTCAAGACTCCAAAAGGGGATAGAGTAAAAATGATTTCCGAGCTTTTGGATAGTATGGTAATGCCCGGAATTCAAGGAGGTCCTTTGATGCACATAATAATGGCAAAAGCTGTAGCTTTTGGTGAAGCTTTATCAGATTCTTTTCTCACTTATACAAAACAAGTGGTATCAAATTCAAAAGCCCTTGCAAATAAATTAATCGAGTATGATTTTAATATAGTTTCTGGTGGTACAGATAATCATTTGATGCTTATTGATTTGACAAATAAAAATGTTACTGGTAAACAGGCAGAGAATTCCTTAGAAAAAGCTGGTATTACAGTTAATAAAAATATGGTTCCTTTTGATAAAAAGAGTCCATTTGTAACCAGTGGAATTAGAATAGGTACTCCTGCATTAACTACCAGGGGGATGAAAGAACAAGAAATGGAGATTATTGCTGGCATTATTGATAAGGCAATCAGGAATTTTGACAATGATAGCATCTTATTAGATCTTAAGAATGAAGTATATAAACTGACAAGTAAATTTCCACTCTTTGCCGGATAGACTAATTTGTTTAAGCTTCTTTCGAAATCATCAGATAATCAATCATATAATAAAGACAATGACGAGATGACTTTTCTCGAACATCTCGAAGAGTTACGCTGGCGTCTGATTTATTCTTTTATCGGAGTTATAATAGGTACAATTTTAGCCTGGGTTTTTATTGATTTTCTGGTTGAATCTGTTCTTTTGAAGCCCGCTATTGATAATAATATTGCCTTGCAAAATCTTAAACCATTCGGTCAGATATTCCTGTACTTTCAGATTGCAATCATTGCAGGAATTATTTTAAGCATTCCAAATATTTTTTACCAATTATGGAAGTTTATCTCTCCGGCTCTTAGAAAAAATGAGAGAAAATATATTCTTGCAATCGTTGTTTTTTCATCAATTTGTTTTTTATTAGGAATTTTTTTCGCTTACTTTGTAATGTTACCATTGACTCTCTCATTTGCCAGCCAATTTGGAACTACAGCAATAAAAAATGAATTTGCTATAGATGAGTATATGTCGATCATAATCAGTGTTATGCTTGCTGCCGGATTTGTTTTTGAGTTGCCTATGTTATCCTTTTTCTTATCTAAGTTAGGAATTTTGACTCCTGACTTTATGAAAAAATATAGAAAACATTCTTTAGTTATAATTTTAGTTGCAGCAGCAATTTTAACACCTGGAACAGACCCTGTTTCTCAAGTAATATTAGCTGTTCCTTTGTTTCTGCTGTATGAAATAAGTATTTTAGTTTCAAAATTATCTCAGAAAAAAGTTGTTGGACAATAAACTATATAAAATCAGTACCTCTGTAAAAAATGAATTGCAAATTTTTCAGGATTTCTTTCAGGAATCTATGAAAAGCAAAGTTGGTCTTATAGACTTAATAGCTCGTTATATAATTCGTCAAAAAGGAAAAAGAATCAGACCTCTTCTTGTACTGCTCTCGGCAAAAATCTCCGGAGAAATAAATGAAAAAACTTATAGAGGTGCAGTTCTTGTCGAGCTTTTACATACGGCAACCTTGATTCACGATGATGTGGTTGATAACGCAGATAAAAGAAGAAATTTTTGGTCGATTAACAGAGTATTTAAAAACAAAGTTTCTGTTTTAATGGGCGATTATCTTCTTTCCAGAGGTTTGATGCTTTCTGTTGAGAATAAAGATTTTGATTTTCTTGGAGTAATAACCAATGCCGTTAAACGAATGTCAGAAGGTGAGCTTCTTCAAATTCAGAAAACAAGAAAATTAGATATAAATGAAGAAACATATTATCAGGTTATCTCTGATAAAACTGCATCATTGATAGAAACTTGTTGTATGATTGGCTCAATGAGTACAACTGATAATCAGATATACATTAATGCCCTGAAATCATTTGGACACAACTTGGGTATGTCTTTTCAAATAAGAGATGATATTCTGGATTATGAAGGGCAAAGCTTTTTAATGGGAAAACCAATTGGTGGAGATATCAAAGAGAAGAAGATTACTTTGCCTTTAATTCATAGCCTTGGAAAAGTAAGCAGAACAGAGGCAGATAGCATCAGGAAGAAATTAAAAAATAAAAACGATAAATCAACTATAAAAGAAATTATAGAATTTGTAAGAAAAAATGATGGAATTGATTACGCTTATAGAGTTTCATTAGAATTTGCAGAAAAAGCTAAAGCTTCATTAAATATATTCAAAGACTCTGAGACAAAAATTGCTCTCGAATCTCTTATTGATTTTGTTACTGAGCGAAAAAATTAATTATTGTTAAGATTATCCTTGTAATTAAATCCCTTCAAAGGTTCTCTTAAAGTAAGAACAGGGCAAGGTGCCTTTCTTACAACTTTCTCGGCGGTACTGCCAAATAGAATATGTTCTACTCCTGAATGACCATGAGTTGCAATAATTATTAAATCAACATCCAGTTCAGATGCAGTCTGAATTATTTCAACAAATGGTTTACCGGTTTTAATAACTATTTGAAATCTGGTATCAGGTTGTATCTCATTTCTGGCAAGTTTTTCTAATTCTTCTTTCGCTCTCTTATCCAATTCAATATCTATTGTTGGAATGGCTATTTGCCCCATACTGAAATCTGGAGGATAAACCATAGGTTCAACTACATAAATTAAAATAATTTCTGCATCAAAATATCTTGAAAATTCCTGAGCGTATTTAAAGGCACTTTTGGAATAATCCGAAAAATCAATCGGTACGAGAATCTTTTTGATATTCAATTTCATATTGTAATCCTTTCTGCGATTTAATTAGAAGGGATAGATAATCTTCATTAATATTTCTCAATCTTTCAGCAAGAATCAGAGAAATTCCTTGCAAAATTTTAATTCCTCTTTTAGGATATTTTTCAATAAATTCATCAAGATCTGGCTTAAACAGAACAGATATTCTGCAGTCGGTTTTAGCAATTGCTGATGCAGATCTTTTTTCGTTATCTATTAAAGCCAGTTCACCAAAAAAATCACCTTTACTTAGATTTGCGAGAATTAATTCTGTATTATCGTTGAATTTTCTTTTTATCTCAACTTCTCCTTCGCGAATTAAATATAAGCCAATTCCAACATCACCTTGAAGAAAAATAAATTCACCCGTGACATAAGTTCTGTTATGAGTGATTTCGAGAAGTTCATTGAGTTCTTTTTTACTTAAAAAATTAAAAATCGGAATGTGTTTAATTGACTTTCTTAAATTTTCTCTTTCTGTAGGAGAATTAAACAAATTAGTCCAAAAACTTGTATGATAGCTTTGCTGATTATTATTATCCATTTGAACCTCAGTTAAAAATACCTGATTCGGCAATACGCCATATTTTTTGACAAGGGAACTTATTCTCATAAAGGGCTCTGCCAATGATAACTGAATCAATACCTTCGTTTATGTGCTTTTGAATTTCTGACAAATCTTTATAATCTGAAACACCTCCGGAGTGAGTAACTTTTCTGTTTGTCGCATTAGCAACATTAAGTGAGTATTCGAGGTTTATACCTTGCATTAAGCCATTTTTTAGTACATCAGTGACAATGAAACGCTCAACACCAAGATTTGAAAGCTTTTTAGCAAAATTAAGATAATTTACATTTGTCTTAACCCTTCTGCTTCTGATGCAAATAAAATCATCAATAATATCTAATGAGGCTACTATTTTGTTCGGTCCGTACTTTTCAAGAATTTTAATAAAAGTAGGTAGATCTTCAAACGCTAAAGTCCCTAAAGCTAATCTATGAACACCAATATTGAACAACTCCTCTGCATCTGAAATACTTCTGACACCACCTGCGAATTGAATGGGAATGATAACAGATTTACAAATCTGTTCAACAAGAGAGAAATTCTTTTTTGATTCGATTTGAGAACAATCAAAATCAACTATGTGAAGGAGTTTAGCATTTTCGGTTCGCCAGATCATAGCCATTTCAACCGGATCATCACCGTATTCGATGCATTCAAGTTCAGGAATTTCCTGGACAACTCTGACAATTTTTCCGTCCTTGATATCAATAGAGGGAATTATTAGCAAATTTTTTTTGATTTCTTTCATAGTTAATCCAATCGTCATTTGAAATTTAATATACTTAAACTTAAAAGGAAACATAATTGTCAATGGTAAGCATTTCTTCTGATTTTGAAAATCACTTGCATTGAGATTATTGCATTCATATTTTTGAATAGCCACTGTGAAGAATTTTCTGCATGGTGGCAATTTTTTTTAACTAATCCATTAAATAAAACAGGTATCTATGAACGGTCAAAGTTTTGTCTATTTAACAAGAGAAAGATTGCTGGAGTTGGAAAAACAACTTCAGGATATGAAAACCAATGGTCGGAAAGAAATTGCTCAAAAAATAGCTGAAGCCAGATCTCACGGAGATTTATCAGAAAACGCTGAATATGATGCTGCCAAAGAGGAGCAAGGTTTATTTGAGTTGAAAATCAGCAAACTTGAAGATATTTTATCACGTGCGACAGTTATTGATACATCAAAAATGCCTAAAGATGAGGTTCATATTCTTTCAGTTGTTAAAATTAAAAACTTAAAGACCAACAAAATTATTCAATACACCCTTGTATCACCAGAAGAAGCTGATTTTCAAGCTGGAAAAATTTCAATAACTTCTCCGGTTGGTCAAGGTTTAATGGGATGTAAAGTTGGACAAAAAGTTGATATCAAAGCACCGGCAGGTCTTTTACAGTTTGAGATTCTGGAAATATTATAATTAATCAATTGAATGATGAAACTTACATAAAATTATGTAATGAATTAGCTAAACGAGCAACGGGCTTTGTTAGTCCAAATCCTCTTGTTGGTTGTGTTATAGTAAAAAATAATAAAATAATTGGAGCCGGATTTCATCAGAAATATGGTGATAATCACGCTGAAATAAATGCTATAAATTCAGCAAGTGAATCATTAAAAAATTCCACTCTTTATGTCAATCTTGAACCTTGTGCTCACTATGGTAATACTCCTCCTTGCGTGAAACAAATAATAAAAAGTGGTATTAAAAAAGTTGTTATAGGAACAGTAGATGTAAATCCTCTTGTTCAGGGAAAAGGGATTAAAGCTCTAAAGCAATCTGGAATAGAAGTTAAAGTAGGAATATTGGAAAAAGAATGTTATGAGCTAAATAAATTTTTTTTCAAATTCATTCAGAAAAAAATCCCTTATATCACTCTTAAAATAGCACAAACGTTGGATGGATTCATTGCTGATAAATTTTATAACTCGAAATGGATAAGTTCTGTGTCTTCCAGAAGAATTGTTCATTCATTGAGAGCACAATATGATGCCGTACTCATTGGTGTAAATACAGCTAATATTGATAATCCTTTATTAAATGTTAGACTTATTGAAGGTCGAAACCCAATAAGGATAATTCTTGATACAAATTTAAAAATAGATAAATCGCTAAGGCTGATTACAAAAAATTTTGATAAAAAAACTATAATTTTTTGCTCTGAAGAAGTCATAGAAAGAAAAAAGAACAAAGTAAAATTTCTTGCATCTAAAGGGGTTGATATAATTTGTGTGAGAAAATCGAAAGACAATTTAGACTTGAAACAAGTAATGAAAAAATTGGGTAAAAGAAATATTACATCCATATTAGTTGAGGGTGGAGCAGGAATATTCTCATCTTTTTTTCAAAACAAAATGTGGGACGAGATAAACATTTTCATTGCACCAAAGATTTTAGGAAACGGACTATCACCTTTTTATAAATTGAATTCAAGTAAAATCTTCAATATATCAGAGTTTAAAGATGTCAGCATAGAAAAAATTGAAAATGATACTCTAATAACTATAAGAAAAAATTTAATGTAATAAAGAATGGAGAATTTATGTTTACCGGACTGGTTGAAGAAAAAGGAAAATTAAAAAACAAAATTCCAACTGGTGATGGATTTCAGTTTGAGGTCGAAGCGAAAATTGTATTGAGTGATTTAGACATTGGCAACAGCATTGCAGTAAATGGATGTTGTCTTACTGTGGTCAAGCGTACTGAAACTTCTTTCTTTGTTGATACTATTGAAGAAACATTGAATAAAACAAATCTCGGAGTTCTTAAGCAAGGAGATTTAGTAAATCTGGAACGACCATTGAAAGCTGATGCGAGATTAGGTGGTCATTTTGTATTAGGTCATATTGATACCGTTGGTAAAGTAGAAGCTATTCAGGAACTTTCAAATAGTCATTGGATGACAATATCCTATCCTGAAAAATTTAAGCATTTGTTGATTTATGTCGGTTCAATTGCTATTGATGGTGTTAGTATGACAGTAGCACAATTGGAAGGGAATACTTTTTCTGTTGGGATAATACCTCATACCTGGAAAGAAACAATTTTTGCCGAGAAAAAAGTTGGAGATACTGTTAATCTTGAATTTGATGTATTAGGTAAATATGTCGAAAAAATAATGACGAATAAACCCTCAAATGAAAAATAGTGCGTTCAATAAAACCATTGAACAAAAAGTAATCAAGTTTATAAAAGAATACAATCTTATTGAAGCAGGTGATAGAATTCTTGTTTCTTTGAGTGGTGGGGCTGATTCAGTTTTTTTGCTAAACTTCTTAAATAAGTATAAGAATAAATACAAAGTAGAATTAAGTGCTTTTCATTTAAATCATTTACTGAGAAAAGAATCTAAATCCGATCAGGAATTCTGCTTAAAAATTTGCTCTCAGTTAAAAATTCCGTTTTTTACAGCCAATAAAAATGTGAAGCTATTTTCAAAAAAAAATAAGATTTCTATTGAGGAAGCTGGGAGAACTTTAAGATATAGAATATTAAATGAGTTATCCGATTTATATTCATTTAATAAGATTGCAACTGGTCACAATTTAGATGATAATGCAGAAACAGTTTTATTGAACTTGATAAAAGGGAAAGGACTTAGAGCCATCTCTGGCATTCCGATTAAGCACGAAAAAATAATCAGACCAATTATGCGCTTAACCAAATCTGAAATTGAAAAATATCTTGAAATGAATGATATTGCTTATGTCTATGACTTGTCAAACCAAAGTGATACTTTCGAAAGAAACTATTTAAGATTAAAAATCGTTCCTGAATTAGTTAATTCATTAAATAAAAATCTTAATAGTTCCATACTTCAAACTTCTAAAATATTAGAAGAATTTATCAGGTATTTTGATGAAATACTTGATAAGAAATATAAACATTTGGTTAGTATTGATAATGATACTATTATTTTGAACTTAAAATCGTTTAAAGAAGAAAATAATATAATTAAGAAAGAAATTATCCGCAGAATTCTGTTACAAGAACTTAAATTTGAACCAACATATAAAAAAATAAATGAAATTCTTAACCTTACTTGTTTACAAAGCGGCAGGAAAGCAAAAATTTCTGATAAATTTGAGGTTTATAAAAACGATGGTTTGTTAACTTTTTCAAAGGTTGGGAAGAAAAATCCTATTAATGCTAAAATAAAAATTGGGAAATCATATACTTTTAATGATTTAACAATATCAATAAAAAAAACAAAAAATGTTAAACTGAATAAAAACCCTAATAATGAAATAATTGATGCTGATAAAGTGATTGGTGAATTAAGTGTAAGAAATTGGAAGCGTGGAGATAAGTTTTTTCCATTAGGTATGAAAGGGAGTAAAAAAATTTCGGATTTCCTCACCGATGTTAAAATATCTTCTGTGAAAAAGGAAAATGTTTTAGTTTTAACTGATAACGAAAAAATTGTAAGTGTACTTGGTTTTCGAATTGATGACAGAGTAAAAGTAGATGGGAACAGTAAAAGTTTTTATAAAATTGAGATAAAAAATGGAAAGTGAGAAATCAATTTTTGTGAATGGTGATAAATTCATACCTTTTATCACCGAAGAACAAATACAGAAAAGAATTTCAGAATTAGCCGAAGAAATTTCAAGGGACTTTAAAGATACTGTACCAATTTTTATTGGTGTCTTAAATGGATCCTTCATTTTTATGGCTGACCTGTTAAAGAAGATTTCAATTGAGTCTGAGGTAGATTTTTTTAAGTTATCAAGTTATGGTGATTCTAAAATCTCCTCTGGTAAAGTAAAAATGGTTAAAGATTTAAATTGTGACCCTAATGGAAGAGATATAATAATTATTGAGGATATAGTTGATAGTGGATTATCTATAAAATATATCGAAGAGTTATTCCAAAACTATAAGCCTAAAAGTATGAAAGTTGTTTCTCTATTGTTAAAGCCTGAAAGCCTTAAATATAACGTAAAAATTGATTATATTGGTTTTAAGATTCCTAGCAAATTTGTTATTGGTTACGGGCTTGACTATCAGCAAAAATTTAGAAATTTGCCTTCTATTTATATATTAAGCGAATGATGGAGTTATCATAATGGATAAAAAATATTATAATTTTTTTAATGGAGAAGAAGATAAGCGAGGTAATTCTCCTAAAAGAAATAATAATGATCCTAATAAACCTGATGAAAATTTTGACTGGTCTAAAATCATCAGAATGGTTTTTGGCTGGGGGGCGGTAATTATTTTCGCTGTCATTATTATGCAGCTTTTCCGAACAGGAGCTGAAAATTATGTGGAGATTTCCTACGGAGAATATGAAAACCTGTTGAATCAACCCGGGAAAATTCTTTCAGCAAAAATCATAAAGAAAGATATTAACGATTATTTCTTCCAGGCTGAATTAAATTCTGAAACCACAGTCAGAGTTGGTAACAGAGATGTTACTGTTAAAGCTATTTCAGTTTATATTCCAGAGCCCTTGATTAAAGAACAGGAGCTTTTATGGAAAGAAAAAAAAATTGCTTATACCTTTGAAAAAGATTCAACTGAATGGCTTAACGTTATTATTGGTTTTCTTCCCTGGATTCTTATAATAGCTATATGGATCATAATTATGAGGAGAATGCAGGGGCAAGGTGGAGGAACCAGAGGCATTTTCTCATTTGGAAAGAGCAAAGCAAAACTAATTACTCCATCAAGTAAACGTGTGACTTTTAAGGATGTTGCTGGTGCAGATGAAGCAAAATTAGAATTACAGGAAATTATTGAATTCTTAAAAGAACCATCCAAGTTCCAGAAATTAGGCGGTAAAATTCCAAGAGGAGTGCTTCTGTTAGGACCTCCGGGAACAGGGAAAACTCTATTAGCACGTGCAGTAGCCGGAGAAGCTGGTGTTCCATTCTTTTCAATTTCCGGAGCCGATTTTGTCGAAATGTTTGTAGGTGTTGGTGCAAGCAGAGTTAGAGATTTATTTGATCAGGGTAAAAAACATGCTCCCTGTATTATTTTTATTGATGAAATTGATGCTGTTGGAAGGCACAGAGGTGCTGGTCTTGGTGGAGGTCACGATGAAAGGGAACAAACATTAAACCAGTTACTTGTAGAAATGGATGGATTTGAGCAAAACAGCGGCGTTATCATTATTGCTGCAACAAACCGTCCTGATGTTTTAGATCCTGCTTTGTTAAGACCCGGAAGATTTGATAGACAAGTTGTAGTTGATCGTCCCGATGTTAAAGGAAGAGAAGGAATTCTAAAAGTTCATACTCGTAATATTCCTCTAAGTGAAAAAGTTAACTTAGAAGTACTTGCCAAAGGAACTCCAGGCTTAGCAGGAGCTGAATTAGCGAATTTAGTTAATGAAGCTGCTTTGCTTGCAGCAAGAAAGAATAAGAAAAAAGTAGAAATGAGTGATTTCGAAGAAGCTAAAGATAAAGTGATGATGGGTATGGAAAGGAAGAGTCTCATTATTTCTGAAGAAGAAAAGAAAACCACTGCATATCACGAAATCGGGCATGTTCTTGTTGCTCGTATGATTCCGGAAGCTGATCCTGTTCATAAAGTAACAATAATTCCTCGTGGTCGCGC
Source organism: uncultured Ignavibacterium sp. (assembly GCA_937942875.1). Taxonomy (GTDB): domain Bacteria; phylum Bacteroidota; class Ignavibacteria; order Ignavibacteriales; family Ignavibacteriaceae; genus Ignavibacterium. The sequence goes on from CALEBT010000084.1 coordinate 9,916, forward strand.
ATTAGGTGTTACAAGTTATTTACCTATTGACGAAAAACATACTTATGCAAAAGAATATCTCGAAGCTATGATAACTTATGCACTTGGTGGAAGAGCAGCCGAAAAACTTATTTTTAATCACTTTACTACAGGAGCAGGAAACGATATTGAAAAGGCAACAAATATTGCAAGAAAAATGGTTTGTGAATGGGGAATGAGCGAAAAACTAGGACCCCTTTCTTATGGAGCTAAACAAGAAGAAATTTTCCTCGGTCGTGAAATTCAAAAGCACAGAGATTACAGTGAAAAGACAGCTATTGAAATTGATGAAGAAGTCAGAAGTATAATCCGTAAGGCAGAAAAAAGAGCAGAACAAATATTAAAAGATAATATTGAACTACTGCATAAATTATCAAAAGAATTGCTTGAAAGAGAAATACTTGATGCAGAAGAAATCGATACAATTATAAAAGGTATGGATTTGCCGCCAGTGGATAAACCGAAGGAAAATTCAGTAGAAGAAATTCCAGAACACGTTAAGAAACTAATGGAACAGCGAAATAAGAAGGAAATTTCTACAGATAATGAATCAAATTAATGATGGTACAATTTCTTACAGAGATGAATTAATCAGAAAATTAATCCATCTCTGCTCACTCTCAATCCCAATAATTTACTATTTTATCTCAAGACACGACGCACTTTTAATCCTTGGTATTCTTAGTTTTTTAGCCCTGATAATTGATTTGGGGAGATACAGATTTCCAGAATTTGGAGAGTACTTTTATAAAATTTTTGGATTTCTCTTAAGAAGGCACGAAAAAGATAAAGTAAAAAAGAATCTTAATGGTGCAACTTATGTCCTTCTGTCAGCATTTCTTGGGGTGCTGATTTTCCCAAAAATCATTTTCATAAACGCTTTTGCAATTTTAATTATCAGTGATACTTCAGCTGCTCTTATAGGTAGAAGATTTGGTACTAAAGCTTTTTTAAGAAAAAGTTTACAGGGAACTTTGGCTTTTTTTATTAGTGCAATGATTGTAGTAATTTTTACACCGAAATTAAATAATAATATCATCGAATATTTTATAGGTTTTTTGGCTGCTACTGTAGGTGCTATAGTTGAAAATATTTCAAATGATTTGGTAGATGATAATTTATCTATCCCATTAACTATCGGTTTTTTAATGTGGGGTATGTATTTAATTATTTTACCAGATTTGAGCGTTAACCTTATGAATGCTTTAAAATGAAAATTATTTCAAAATTTTTGTTTATCATTTCAATAATTCTTTTTATTGGATGCGATTCTAAAAAGAATGCCTTTGGACTTGAAGACGAAATTTATGTCGTAGCGGATTCTCTCGAATATGAAGAGCTAAAATTAGCTCTTGAATCTACCTTTGAATTAGAGATTAACACTCCTTTACCCGAAAAACTTTTTACATTAAAATTCACCCAACTGAAAAATTTAGATAGAGTAAAAAACAGAAAAAACGTTGTTATAGTTGCTCCTTTGTCCTCTGGTTCTGATGTTTCAAATTTTATAAATCAGGTTGTAGATGACTCGATTAAATCTTTATTCAGAAACAGCGAAGATTTTTTCCTTGTACAAAATGATTTATGGGCAAAAAATCAGTTAGTGACAGTACTTTCTGCCGAATCAATGCAGGAACTTGAATTCAGAATATTAAAAAATAAAGATAAACTGCTGTATGCTTATCAGAAAAAATCAAATGACAGACTGAAGGAAAGTTTGTATAATGCGAAATATGAGCGGAAAGAAATTGAAGGATTGTTGCTTAGAGATTTTGGATGGGTAATTTACGTTCAGGCAGACTTTAAATTAGCTAAAAAAGATTCTGTAAATAATTTTGTCTGGTTACGAAGGTCACCTAACAGTGATATGGAAAGATGGATATTTATCCATTGGATTGATAACGCAACCCCAGCCTATCTGAATATTGATTCAATAAAAAATATCAGAAATCGACTAACCGAAAAATATTATCAAACCTCTGATGATTCTGCCTTTGTTGTTATCGCCAAAGATTTCTTAATATCTAATGAAGTTAACTTTAATGGTAGATATGCTATTTTGACTCAGGGCTTATGGGATTTGAATATTAAAGGAATGGGAGGACCTTTTATTAATTACACTTTTTACGATGAGAATACCAGACGAATTTATATGCTTGATGGTTCTGTTTATGCTCCCAAATATTACAAAAGAAATCTCATTCAACAGGTGGATGTTTTGCTACAATCTTTCCTAACAAAAGAAGAATTGTCCAAAGATAGAATAGATAAACTGATAAACTCAATTGATGAATCAGTTAAATACTAAATCACGAAGTTGATTCGGGATTGTAATGTCAGGACTTATCTTTAAAGCTTTCCTGATATAAACCATAGCTCTATCGTCCTTATTATATAACCTTTCATAAATAGCTCTGTTTAATAGCATTGAAGATACAATATTTACTACGCCAATCTGATATCTGTCGCTTATTTTATTAATTCTAAGTTCAAAATCTGGTAGCGGAGCCTCAACATAATCTTTTGAGTTAACAACTTTGAAAGTTAATAAATATGGGACAATATCATATCCCGCTGGTAAACTAAATTCTCCTCTTCGCATTTCATTTTCAATTATCTCTGGTGTAAGATGAATTTCCCTTTTGTCAAAATTGGTTAACACCAAATTAGTCATAATTCTTCTGTATAAAGATTCAAGCAGATTTGAATCAAAGTTTTCTTTTCTTTCGAATGGTTTCAAAGCATTAAGGAACAAACCGATTTCTGTTTTAATTCCCGATAAAATATCAGGATAACTTGTTTCGATTTGATTAAAATACCACGACCTTCTTAAAAGTTCTTTATCTATTACAGCAATATCTTTTCTAAAATCTTCTACGAATTGAAAATAGTAAGCAGGAGATATGAAGTAGTCCCATTGGTAACCAAATATCAGAGAATTTTCCGGAAGAGATTTTAATAGTGCTTTACTGTAATCTTCATAGATATAATTTTTACTTTGATCAACAGATGAAAAGTTAGCTAATAATTGAATAAGCGGGAATAAAAGAAAAACAAAAATTTTATAATCAGTCCTTAAAACCGGTAGTCTTCTGATAGTCCATATAATTCCGAAAACAGAAAAATAAGAAAGAGAGAAATAGGATAAGAGAAAATAGGAGTCTATGTCATTTATATCATAATTAATTGAATAGAGTACTGTAAAAACAAAAATTAAGATGTTAAAAAAGAAAAACCTAAAATAGTATTTGAAAGCAAAAAATATCCCTACTGCACTTAGAAGCAAAGTAAGATAAAACTCTTTAGGCAAATTAGAGAAATAATAAGCAAATTGCTTTTTTGCTGAATCCATTGAAGAGAATAACCAAACCTGATATTGAAATCCGGAAACGTGTCTGAGAATTCTTTCTAAATCAACAGGATTACCCCAATTTAATACTGGGTTTTGTAATGCTCTGAACGGGAGATAAGAATAAAATATAATTAAAAGAATAAAGAAGAAAATAATCATTAATAAAAGTTTGCGGAATGATTTATAGTCAAATCCGTTTTTCAAAAAATAAAGATATGCTGTTGCAGGTAGAATCAATAAAGTTGTCATATGATTAGAAAAACCAAGTGCTAAGACTAAAGCAAAAACAAACCAAGGCTTGTATTTATTTTGTTCTGAAGAATAAATGTAGGACTTCAGAAGAAACAGAATAATTAAACCAAATAGTAAAATCTGCAAACTATAAACTTCTACACTTGTACTTTGAAACCAAAATGTTTTGGAAAAAGCTAATATTAATCCTGAAACAATTGCAATTATTTTTTTCTCATTATCAGTTAATTCCAAATCGTTAGGATTATTAGACTGAGATTTCTTTTTCTTAGGTATGACCTTCTCTTTCTTAAAATGTTGGATGTTATCTAAAAGAAGATTAACTGAATATGTAAATAAACCAACTCCGCCTGATACAAATATCAGAGCTAATAAATTCATCTGAAATATTTTAGAAGAAAAGAAAGGTATTAAAGAGAAAATGTAACCAATAATTGTGAAAAGGGGATATCCTGTTGGATGAGCAATACCTAATTTAATCTGTACCGTGGCTAGCTCGCCGCTATCAATTTGAATAACTGAAGGAGCTAAAGTAAACAAATAAACTAAAATTGAGACAGCAATTGTAATCCATAAATAATATTTGCTGAAATATTTCATAATGTTAAAAAAATGTTTTGTTGAAAATTTTTATGTTCTCATTTAAGACTTTGTTAATATTTTCATATAAATCCATCGCAGATTTAAAGCTAAAAATCTCTGAAAGATAATTAAAGTTTTCATCCTCTTGATTAACTTTTACAGATTTTGAGCCAGAGAGAAGTTGATAAAAAATCTCAAAATTTTTCAGGAAAAGATAATTATTATTAATCTTTTCAAATAAATTCTGCTCTTTATAATACTCACTTAATAAAACAATTTTATTTAGTGTTGGTATCTGCAATAAATTACCCATTCTATTACAAAAAAGTAAACTGTAGTATCCAATAATAAAGTATAAATCTATCAATCCGCCTTTTGACTTTTTTAGATTAATGATATACTGCGAATCAGAGGTTAATCTGTTTCTCATAGTTATCAAATCATTTTTGATTTTATATACATTTAGTGAGGTTACTTTTTCAACAATTTTATGTATCAGCTTATCAAATTTATCTTTATTACCAAAAATCAAAATTGATTTCGTAAAACTTAAAAATTCCCAAACTTCAGCTCTTTTTTCGACATAATTAATATAGTCCTGATAGTTCCATACAAGCGGACTGCTTTTACCCTCAGGTCTTAAACGACAATCAACTTCTGTTTTTAACTCGGATTTTAATTTATTTAGAAATTTCTGAAAATCTGACTGGGCATTTTGATATTTATCTAAGTGATTAACTATAAAAACAAGGTCAATATCACTAAAGAAATTCATTTCATCAGAAGCAAAACTACCTAAACCAATAATTATTAAATCATTTTTATATTTATTTACTAATCCTTCAACTTGTAAAGAACTTTGAATTCTCTGATAAAAATATTCTGTTTGTAGTTTTTGAAATTTTAACGGGTTAATTATTCCAGCAAATAGCTGCAGTCCAGATATAAACTTAAATAGGTCAGTACTAAGATCTTCCATTTTATCAGTCTGTAATTCACTAAATGCTTTTCGTGAAATCAATAAATCAATAGCTTGTTTTGACTCTAATAAAATGTGGAATAAAAGTTTTGATTGTTCACAGATTTTACACGTTATATTAAGAAGCTTTTTATCAGTAAGAGTGTCAAACCAAAGTTTTGGAAGAGGATGAGATTTTGTAATTTTTGAAAAATTATCAAGTGTCAAATCCGGGTTTTGAGATTTTTCAAGATATGAAATAATAGAATCTGAAATCTGATTGAAAGAATTAACAGTTGATTCATCAAACCTATTTGTGTTAACAAGACCGATACCTGTGGAAAGATAGTTAAAATTTGAAAACGCTTTTTTCTTATCAGAAAAATTTATCTTATCAAGATTATTAGTACTTTTATCAGGACATACAATCTGATTAAAAAATGATGCATTAAAAGTTTTTCTTTTATCAACATCTTGAAGAAAAGATTTTGAATCAGAATAACCAAGTTTATATGATAACTTTTCTAAAATTTCACTTGATTCAGGGATTAAATGAGTTTGAAAGTTGTTCATTAGTTGCATAAAATGCTCAATCTTTCTGAACAGTATATAATTAGACTTTAGATTTGAATATTCATACTTGTTAATGAGTTTGTATTTGAAAAGTTTTTGAATGGATTTTAATGTATTTCTTTCTCTTAACTTTGGATTTTTACCACCATTAAGAATTAGTAAGGCTTGTATTGCAAATTCAATATCACGAATTCCTCCTGAAGATAACTTAATGTTTTTATCTGAGTCGGTGTTTTTTTCAATACTAAGTTTCATTGACTTTAATTTCTCAACAGGAGAGTTGAAAAAAGTTTTTGGATAAATAATTCTTTGAACAAATTCAGAAAATTGTTTGTATAACTTTTTGTCTCCGCCAACATAAGAGCACTTTATGAGCATCTGTTTTTCCCATTGCTCGCACTGGTTTTCATAATAATAAAGAACATTAGAAATTGTATTAACCAGCTCAGAATTTCTACCATAAGGTCTTAAACGAAAATCTATTCTGTATAAGTCTCCTTTTTCGGTAAGTAAAGAAGATGTCTTTATAAAGAGTTTGATTGCATTTTCAAATAAGGTATTAGAAAACAAATTACTGTCAATTTGAGAATTTGATTCAGTAAATAGGATAAGATCAATATCCGAGCTGTAATTTAATTCTTTTCCGCCGAGTTTCCCTAAAGAAACTAAGCTATAATTAGGTAGTTTTTTAATCCCATATTTTGTTTTTATTTCATTCAGGCATAAAATAAACAAATAGTTACATATTGCATTTGCCAGATGAGATAAAAGTTCTGTTATTTTAAATAATTGTTCATTAAGAAAATAATCCAGAATCCCGATTCGTAAAATTTCTTCCTTCTTAAAGTTTCTAAGAGAATTTACTTTAGAATTAAAAGTTGAATAATTAGAGTCAATTTTTTTTACAGAATCATCGAAGTATTTTTTATTAAGTTTCTGTTTGAGAACCTCTGGATTAGTAACCCAATAAAAATAACCAGGGTTTTGGACAAGAATATCAGTCAGATAATTACTATAAGAAACAATTGTAAGTAAAATTTCAAGATAATGATCATACTTCAACAAATCGTTAATTAAAAGATTTAGTTGAAATTGATTCTCAAAAACTCTTAATAAATTTACCTCTGAAGATCTGGTGAAATAAAAATTTGGAAGTAAAGATTCGGTTTTATAAATGAACTTTTCAATAATAACGGCGCTTATTCTATTGGCACTTAGTTGAAAAAATTTTGAGATAAACTCTTCAGATAATCTTTCAATCTTGTACATTATAATTCAATAACCTGATTTAATCGTTTCTTAAATATATGAAAGAAAATTAAGTTAGATTTAATTAAGATAAGCTAATTTCGTCGAAATCAGATTTTCGGGTTTTAATCATTAAAAGATGAATTGTTACCCCAATAGCAATAAGTAAAAGCACAATTTTTATTACAATTTCTGAAGTAAAAAATAATATTGATATTAAGATCATTATCCATAAAAAAAGAATATTGAAAAATTTTGACTTTAATGTTAGTCCGCTTTTTTCTTCATAATTTTTGATATACTGCCCAAATAACTTATGATTTTTAAGCCACTGATGTGCTCTTGGAGAGCTTTTTATAAAACAAGCTGATGCAAGTATTAAGAAAATAGTAGTGGGAAGAACCGGTAAAAATATGCCTATAGTTCCGATTAAAACCAACAATATTCCGCTGATAAAGTAAAAATATTTTTGAATTTTATAATATTCTGACATAATACAATTACCGGCTATTTACTAAAATATACTTAAGGCCAAACACATCATTAATCCAAATAATTCATTTGTTATATTTAAGATAGAATTTAACACAAATTTATTTTCCTTTTCCAAATTTAATAAGGTATTTCAAAATGATAGAAATAAAATATAAAATTGGTTTTTCTGATTGTGACCCTGCGGGGATAATATTTTATTCAAGAGTATTTGAATATTGTCACAAAGTTTACGAAGAACTTATCAGCTCATTTAATCTTGAAGAAAATTATTGGTTTAATCAAAAATATCTTGTGCCTATAATCAGCTCTTCAAGTAAATACTTAAAGCCATTAAAGTATAATGATAAGGTGACTATAAGATTAATTGTTAAAGAGTTAAAAAAATCTTCGTTTGAACTTTATTACAGTATTTATAAAGATAATAACTTATCAGTTGTTGTAAACACTATTCACGTTTTCATAAATCCGAAAACCTGGGAAAAGACAGAAATTCCGGTTGATATAAAAGATAAGTTATTTAAGCATTTGGATAAGATAGAATAATATCAGATTTAATCAGATGTTTTATATAATTCTATTATTTTCTTTCTATCAATTTTATCAATGGATGTTTTGGGCAGAGAATCGGTGAAGTAGAATTTTTTAGGTATTTTAAATCCTGATAATCTCTCCCTTAAAAATTCACTTAAGTCTTTATCTGATAAATTTCTATTTGTTACAATAGCAGCAGCAATTATTTGTCCCCATTCTTTATCTGATTTGGGGAAAACACAAACTTCCTGAACACCATCAATTTTAAGAATTTGATTTTCAACCTCAAAAGGATTAACGTTTTCACCTCCTGTTATAATTAAATCTGTTCTTTTGGCTTCAATGAATAAATAACCATCATTATCTAAATAACCAATATCTTCTGAAGCATAGAAATTATTTACATAGGCTTTTTCTATCTTTAAATCTTTTGTTAGATATCCTTTAAATAAACTATTAGAAGAAATTAAAATTTCTCCCTCATTACTTATTTTTATTTCACAATTCTTTAATGATTTTCCAACAGTATTTGGCTTACTTTTAATTTCTTTTGCGTTTGCTGCGGTTATAAATGAACAAGTTTCCGATGAACCGTAAACTCTTAATGGATTCCAACCTTCTTTACTTGCCCGAATTATCAAATCATCTTCGATAAAGCCTCCACCTACCAATGTGGATTTTATACTTTTATCAGGAGTCAAATTTAACTCAATTAATCTTTTAAGTTGAGTAGATACTAATGACAAATGGTTTGGACTGAATATTTTAATAGCATCATAAATCGAAGCAATACTTAAATCTTTAGGAATTATTATCTCACAACCATTTATTAACGCTCTTGTGATTATCTGAAAACCACCAATATGATAGAAGGGCAGAGATGCCAGAATTTTATCACCCGGTTGTAATTTTAGAATCTCCTGGGCATTAAAAACACTGTTGAAAAGAGAATTAAAAGAATGAACCACTCCTTTCGGTTTAGTACTACTTCCAGAGGTAAAAATAACTAATCCTTCGGCTTCTATGTTACATTCAAAAGTGGGGATGATTAAAGACTCTTTTGATAGGTTATCAATTTCAATCTTTTGAATGTTTGTGCTTTTTAATTCGGGAATAAGTTCTTTTTCATAAATTATAAATCTGAAATTGTATAACTGAATTATTTCCTCAATTTCATTTGATGTCCATCTTAGATTAAAAGGAACCGGACATTTTCCCAATCTCCAAAGAGCTAATATGACTTCAATAAATCTGACTGAATTTGAAATTAAAATTGGTACATATTTATCAGATTCCGGAAGTATCTTATTTAATGATGAAGCTAATAAATTTGCATCAACGAATAGATCTTTGTAAGAAAAAGAATTATCATTAGTTTTTATTGCGACAAGTTTGTCTTCTGAAGAAAATTTTAATAAAAAATCTTTTATCATTATTTATAAAATTTATCGGCAATTAAACCGGCGGATATCAGTATTCCAAATAAAGCTGAATATTTAGCGGTTTGTTCAAGTGTTAAATTTAATTCGCTTCCAAAATGAGTGAACATCATTTTTACTAACCTGACTGCAAAAGGAATTGTAATCAGTGGCAATAATATCAGAAAGGAAAAATTGTAAAAAAGAAATAAAACAATCGGAATAAGAAAAGAGATAAATAGTAAAATGATATATTCAAATTGAGAAAATTTTTTGCCAAAAATTACAGCAAGAGTTTTCTTATTAACTTTTTTATCTTCTTCTATGTCTCTGAAATTATTTACTATCAGGATATTGGTAATTAAAGCTCCTACAGGAATAGAGACTAAAAAACTCAGCACAGAAATTTCCATCGAATGCAGATAATAAGTACCCATTGTCCCAACTATTCCAAAGAATATAAAAACAAACAAATCACCTAAACCATTGTATGCAAGAGGGAAGGGACCTGCAGTATAAGCTAATCCAGCTATTATGGACAGAATTCCAACAACAAAAATTTTCCAATCAGTAACGTAAACAAGATAAAGTCCGATAATGAATGTCAATCCAAAACATAGGATTATAGCAAATTTTATTTCATTGGTTTTTATTAATCCGGAAGCCATAACTCTTATTGGACCTTTGCGGTGAGCTGTATCTGCTCCTTTCAAATGATCATATAAATCGTTAGTAAGATTTGTTCCTATTTGAATTAGGAATGAACAAATCAAAGCAAGAAATGAATATAGAAGAAAAAATTTGCCTTGGTTTATTGAAAGCGATGAACCTACAAGAACAGGCACAAGAGCAGCAAATAAAGTTTTAGGGCGAATAGCAAGAATCCAACTATTTAATTTAGAGTAATTAGTATTTGTTTTACTCATCAATATCTTTATGGAAGTTTGGGAAATTTACTGAAATTCGGTTTTCGTTTTTCAATGTAAGCGTTCTTTCCTTCTTTGGCTTCATCACTCATATAGTAAAGTAAAGTAGCATTGCCTGCAAGCTCCTGAATTCCTGATTGTCCATCTAATTCAGCATTAAAAGCTGACTTTAATACTCTGATTGCCATCGGACTATGCTGCATAATTTCTCTAGCCCATTTCACACCTTCAACTTCCAATTGTTCAACTGGTACAACCGTATTGACCAACCCCATATCTAAAGCTTGTTGAGCATTATATTGTCTGCATAAAAACCAGATTTCTCTTGCTTTTTTCTGACCGACAATTCTTGCCAAAAAACTTGAGCCAAAACCTCCATCGAAACTTCCAACTTTAGGACCTGTTTGACCGAAAATAGCATTATCAGCAGCAATTGTTAAATCACATATAACGTGCAAAACGTGACCGCCTCCGATTGCGTAACCAGCAACAAGTGCAATAACAACTTTTGGAATGCTTCTTATAATTTTCTGAAGGTCAAGCACATTTAGTCGAGGAACACCATCATCTTTACCTATATATCCCATATCACCTCTGATTCTCTGGTCGCCGCCAGAGCAAAATGCATATTTACCATCTTTTGCCGGACCTGCACCTGTAAATAATATTACTCCAACACTTTGGTCTTCTCGGGCAATGTTAAAAGCAGTAATAAGTTCTTTTACTGTTTCAGGCCTGAAGGCATTTCTCACTTCCGGACGATTGATAGTAATTTTAACAATTCCTTCATCCTGAAGTTTCTCGTAAATTATGTCTGAATAGACACCGATTTTTTCCCAGTTAAATTTCATTTATTCCTCAGAGTTATTTTTTCTGATTAACGTTAGCAACAATTTGGTCTAAATAGTTAGTTATTATTTCAGCAAATCTTTTTGGCTCTTCTAAATGAGTATTGTGCCCTGAATTCTTAACCACTTTGTGCTTGGCTTTATGAAATCCTCTTACAATCTTCGAATTTATGAAAGTGTATTTTGTATCAAGTTCACCACTTATCAAAATTACTTTAGTAGGTATCGTTTTCAATTTATCGTGAAGAGGCGGCATAATTCCGGTTGAAAAACCTCTCAAAATATTCATCAAGCCGATTTTACTGTTATTATATTTTATCTTTTTTAGCCTTTTTAATTTATCATTTGAAAATCTGCGTTGGGTATTGAACATTTCCTGATCTTGCCAAAAATCTATAAATTCCTCCATAGTGTGAGAGGATATAAATTCGATTAACTTAAGGTCTTCCTCATATCTTTTATTTCTCTCAGTATCATTTTTAATCCCTGCTGAAGAGCTTTCTAAAACCAATCCCTTAATGTCCTCAGGATATTTTATTGCATAAGATAAAGCAGCTCTTCCTCCCATTGAGTATCCAACTAATATAATTTTCGAATCTTTAATAATTCTTTCTTTAACTGTTTTAATTTGATCAGCGATAGAATCTGTATAATAAAATTCAGGGACCACCGGATGATCACTTTTGCCGTGTCCGATTAAATCCAAACAAATATAGTTGACATTTTCTGGCAACAAATCAATAACGGGTAACCAGTCTTCTGAGCAACCTGTAAATCCGTGTAATAATAATACAACATCTTTCCCTCTATCAAATTCTTTAGGAATCTCAACATTAAGTTTTATGCCTGAATAATCAATATACATATTTAACTCAATTTATTTGAAATTAGTTTACTAATTCTTTCTCTGAACTTATTTTTTAATGACTTTGTGTAAAAAGGATTAACTTTTAATTCTAAAATTACAGAGGATTTTAATTTGTTTATAAGGACGAGGTTTTTATTTAATTGATCCGGATTATCACAAAAAATATGATCAATAGAAAAAGTGTCAGCTACTCTTTTGAAATCTAAGTTTGTAGGAGTTAAGAAAAATTTATTAAAAACATTTCTGTAGTTACTTATTGGAAGATATTCAAAAATTCTTCCGCCGTTGTTATTTATTATGATAATCTTAAGTGGTATATTAAATTTTTTTAATAATAAAAGAGAATTCATATCATAGTAAAAAGATAAATCTCCCAAAACCAGATAAGTTGGTTTTCTATTACTAGTACAAATACCCGCAGCAGTTGATATTAACCCGTCAATCCCACTTGCACCTCGGTTTGTAAAAATATTAAATTTTTTATTTGAGTTACCAATAAAAAAATCAAAATCTCTTATTGGGAGACTATTACCGATGAATATTTGAGAATTTTCTGGTAATTCTTCAGTAATTCTTTTCATTACTTCAACTTCAGAAAATCTATTTGAAAAGATATTCGATTTTATTGATTCGATCTCTAAATCTAATTTTAGTAAAGTTGATAAAATATCTTTGGAATTATTTATGAGGTTACGTTCTGCTAATGATTTCAGAAAAGAGACAGGTTCAGACTTGATAATCATCGCTTTTTTTGTTGAATCGAAGCGATCTCCGAATTCATTAACAATTATTCTTTTGGATTTACTTTTAATTAAAAAATCTTCTAAAGCAGTAGATGTGATATTTCTTCCAAAATGAATGATGTTTTTTGGCTTGAATAAATTTTCTAACTCAACGTTTCTTAATAAAGTATCATAATTATAAATCAAATTATCCAACTCCAAAGAATTAGTCCTCAAGCCAGATGAAATATCTGCAAAAACTGGGATATTATATTTTTTAGTAAAATCATTAAGTTTTTTAATAAAGTTCTTTTCAAAATCACCAGAACCAATAGTAATTAAAGAGATATTTTTATATTCAAATTTTGAATAAGCTGAAAATGATTTAGTGGGTTTTTCAATATCCTTTTCATTCTTTCCTGATAGAACTTTTGTCGAATAATCAATCAAACCCAGAGAAATTTTATCAGTATAAGAATCCGGTTCAAAAGGTTTTTCAAATTGAAAATTAAAATGAATAGGACCGACATCTTCGTTCAGACATATATTTATTCCCTTTGAGACCAATGATAAAAAATTTTTTATGTTATTTCTATTAATTTCCATTATTGGAATATCTGCAGAGAACCGAATGTGATTTTTGAATATATTATTTTGATTTATTGTCTGATTTGATCCTGTATTTCTCAAATAAGCAGGTCTGTCTGCTGTACAGACGATCAGGGGAGTTCTACTCTGATGCGCTTCAATTATTGCAGGGTATAATTCAGCAACAGCAGTACCAGACGTAGTAATAATTAATGTTGGTGTTTGAGAACTTTTTGATAATCCAAGGGCAAAAAAAGCTGAAGATCGCTCATCAATAATTGCATAAGATTTTATTAATCTGTTTGAAACTGTCACAAACGTCAGAGGGGTGCTTCTTGAACCAGGAGAAATACAGGCTGAATTAATTCCAGAATCAACTAAATAATCAATAAATAAGTTTGACCAAAAAATATTTCTATTAATTTTCAACATTAAATAAGTCTGTTATTACTCTCAATTTTAATTCTGTTTCTTTGTATTCATCTAAAGCATTGGAATTCTGAACAATTCCACATCCTGCAAAAACACTCAGAAAATTATCTTTAAACAAACCACTCCTGATTGCAACGTAAAACTCTGCTTTCTTATTCAAATTAAACCAACCGATTATTCCACTAAAAATTCCTCTTTCAAAATTCTCTAAATGGGATAATTCATTTATTGCTATCTCTTTAGGAATACCACAGACAGCAGGTGTAGGAAATATCTTGCTTACTAAATTAAAAATATCAACATCTAGTTTTATTTGACCTTGAATTTCTGTTTGCAGATGTTGAATATTCTTTAATCTTTTAATTTTTGGCTTTTCTGATATTACAAAGTTATTTACTACATCTTGAAGATTTGACTTAAAATAATCAATTACGATTTGATGTTCTGAAAGATTTTTTTTGTCGTTCAATAGAAATTCAGATAAATAACGGTCTTCAATTTCTGAAATACCTCGTTCCATAGATCCTGCTAATGCTTCAGACTTAAATCTTGTAGAACTGATTTGAGCTAATAATTCTGGAGAGGACCCAAAAAAATATGAATCATTTGACTTTATTAAAAAATTAAAACAATCCTGATAATCAATGTTTAAGACTTCCATTATTTCAGTAAAATCTATTTCGTGATTGGTTTTGAACTCTTTTTTTCTTGCTAAGACTATTTTCTCCAGTTTTTTCTTTCTAATCATTTCGACTGCAGAGTTAAATATCACTTCCCATTCTGTGTATAAATCAAATTGAAATGGACTGAGTTTAACAGATTTTAATAAACCACTTCTCACTGTTTTCTTTAATAATTTTGATTTATCGATTGGGGGTTCGTTCAAAGAAAAACTAATCAATAATGATTCATCTTTCCTTTTGTAAAAAATATGTTCTGGTAAAATCCATTCTGAATCTTTAAAATCAATCCAGAAATTATCTTTTACTGAAGAAGGGAATTTACAGTAACCAAAAAATAATGGAATATCTGTATTATCTATCTCGAGATCAGTATCCTTAAATTTGCTGATAAACTGCTTGTAAAGATTATCTAATTGGGAATAACTTGATTCAACTGAAAGCAGTTTTCCCACAGCTAAAACCTCAAAATCTGATGAGGGGTTTGCAAAGTAAATTATATTTTTAGAAGTTGAAGAAAAATGTGATATAAATTGTGAGACTTTACCTTTCTGAAGTAAAGAAATCTCAGGAAAAATTTTTCTTTTATTTTCTGAAATATCAAGCATCAGTTACTAGTTCTTCATTCTTAATTTATTCTCGAAATTAAAATATTTAGAAAAAAGTTCATAAGATTCTATTAAAAGTTAATATCATCTTCAATTGTATTTAATATACGAAGATAACTTTCATATCTGATTTCCGGAATAAAAGAGTCTTTTACCGCTCTTAGAACTGCACAACCTGGCTCATGATTATGAGTACAAGTGTTGAATCTGCATGCATTAATAAAATTTCTGAATTCAGGGAAAAAATGCCCTAAATCTTCTTTTTTGATACCGTAAGGATCAATTTCTCTTATACCAGGCGTATCAATGATGTATGTTTCATCTCCCATAAAAAAAAGTCTGCTTGTAACAGTGGTGTGTTTGCCTTTCATTGTAGAAGTGCTAATAGAGGCAATTTTAAGATTCAATTTGGGAAATATTTTGTTCAGAATTGATGATTTGCCTACTCCCGACGGACCCCAGAATAACACTTTTTTATTCTTTATCAATTTTTTAATAGTTTCAATATTGTTTCCGGTTATAGTTGATGTTTCTATGGTGAAATAACCGATGCCTCTATAAAAACTGCACCATTTACTATATTTATTATCAGAATCCAAATCAATTTTATTTATGATAAGATTGCTTTTTATCCTTGAACTTTCTGCTGCAATAAGAAATCTGTCAACAGTTTTGTTATTAAAAGCTGGTTCTAAAATGCTGGTTACGATAAAAACTTCATCAATATTTGCAGCAATAATCTGCTCTAATCTCTCACCTCTATAACTTGCTCCGCGTATTCTCGGAGCTTTTCTCGATAAATAATTTTTTCTGCTGATAATTTCTATGATTACTCCGGTATTATCAGCATTCAATTCAAATTCAACAAAATCACCTACGACGGCAATATCTGTATGATAAAGTTTATCCTTTTTCAGGTTAAAACTCTTTTTAAATTTTCCTTTAAGAGAGCATCTGATTTCCAGGTGATCCGGTAGGGATAAGACATAATAATCTTTACTTTCGACTCTGGATATTATTCCTTTAATTGTTTACTCCATAAATAAAAAACGCCATATCGAAAATATGGCGTTATAAAAATAATAGCAAAAAAGAAATTAAAACCGATAAGTAGTTGTAATTATGAACTTATGGTATTTAATATCCTGAAAGGTTCTTGATTCATTAGTACCGTAATTATCACCAATATCTTTCCACCAACCGTAAGCATAACCAAGATCAATTCCAATTACACCGTCAGCCAAAAATCCGATGCCTCCAGTTAAATATTTTTTGTCAAATTCAGAATCATCATTTTCGAAAGGTGATTTTTGGAAAATATAACCGCCTCTAACTCTAATACCTATATTTGGAATTGTATATTCTGCACCAATATTATAATTGATAGTCTGTCTTAATAGAGATTTTATTCTTTTATTCTGGTCTGAAATGTATGATGGTGTAAGTCCCTCTGCGTTGGAAAACTCAAGTTCAGTATAATTTATAAAATTTAGTTGCCCGCTTAAAATTAAACCTTTCAGATTGAAAGAAAAACCACCCGAAACTTCAAATGGAGTTTTAATATCATATTTTACTTTATCGCTGTAGTCTTCGGATTTTAATGAAGTTGACCAATTAGCAAACTCACTTGAGCCTTCAATTATAAATTTTTCTTTTATTGTAAAAATTTTTGGAAATTGAATTGTTACTCCAAATCTGCCGAAATTATTAAACTGATATAAAAACCCGAGTTTAGTATTCCAACCTTCTAAATCCCATTTCAAGAGGTTTTTTAAATAAAATGATTTGAAATCATTAGTTTTTGGATAGCCGGGGGCAGTTATTCCTTGATAATTATTTTTTGTATCGTCTTCATAATAGTCAAAGTCTGAGGTATAATTACCAGATATTATTGACAGATTTGCTCCTACAAAAAGATTTTTATATATCTCAATCGCTCCTGTAAGAGTCCAGCTGTTTATTGAACCAGAATTCAACATATTTCCACTTTGATTCAATTTACCGTTAATAATTGTGTTTCCGTCGTCATCAGTTAGGAAAAGATCGTAAGGAATATCAGTATTTAAGAGACTTTGTATTTTAGAATTAGTACCTGAGTTAAAACCGTCAAATTGATTACTACCTATTAAATCCTTTGTTGAGTTATAAGCCAATCCAAATACTAAACTTCCTCTTACAGTGGGGATTGGAAAAGCGAAGCTTACATTGTTTAACATAGTTTGGCTTGCACTGCTATTGGTCTGGTTCCCAAAAAAAGTAGTAGTGTTGTTAAAACTTGATATGTCTAACCCGCCCATAAATTCGAGTTTCTTAACTAAACCCAACCCTGCAGGGTTAAAAAAGGATGCAGAACCATCGTCACTTAAAGCCAAGTAACTATTACCCATTCCGAGAGCTCTTGCATTCATACCCAAACCTGGCACACCAACTCTAAGGGCATCGTTAAAATTTTGAGATTTGCTCACTCCGATAAATAGAATTACTGATAGAAAAAATAATGATTTTTTAGACATTTTTATCTCCTGGAATTTCCTGAATTTCTGTTTCCACTTTCGTTTCTTACAGAACCATTATCATTTTTAGAATTTGATTTAGTCCTAATTTGCTCTTCATTTGTATCTCTGGTTTCTGACCCTTTGTTAGTATTTGATTGAGACCCGGTGTTAGAGGAACCTTGATTATTACCATTTGATGTTGTAACAGGAGGAGTATAATCATTTCTTCCTGAGTTTCCTCTTTCAATAATGACTCTTTCCCCAGATTCATTCCTAACATTATTTATTTTTTTATCTCTTTCATTTTTTATTGTGATATTTTTTGAGGGATTATAAATATTTATTGGATTCATAATCCACCAGGGTGTGCTGTAGTAGTCATAATATTCACCGTAAAATTCTGAATTATAAAACTCATTTTGTGAATATGAATTTGGCATTTCGTCACTTGGCAGCCAAAGGACTGTATAACATCCTGTTAAACCAAAAGCAATTAAAAATAAAGCTATAATTTTCATCTTCTGTTCCTATCTGAACTTGATTGATTTCTTCCTCCTCCATCATTTCTTGGCGGTGGGGTGGAATTCTGTCTTGGTGAATTATCTCTCGGAGGACTATAAGTCCTTGGAGGAGTTGAATTATTATTGGGTGTATTATAATTTCTGTCAGTTTCTCTTCTATTTCTTTCATTTTGAGAATTTCTCGAACGATTGTCACCTTTTTCTTTTACATCTTCCCGTCTTTTTTCTTGATCTCTGTTGATGTAGGGATTTTTCCGATCATTTTCTCTTTGTCTGTTTACATCTCTTCTTGGCGTAGGCATTTTTCTATCAGTTTCGTTATTTGTCCTGTTTCTCTCTATTCTTATATCATTTCGGCTTCTTTCTAAATTACGGTCTCTCTCACGACTTAAAATTTTTCTTTCTTCTCTATCCCTGCTTAGCTCTCTGCCTGTATTTCTGACTTCATTTCTTGTTAAAGTGTTTTTCTCTCTTTGTTTGAGTTGATCCTTCAGTAAATCTCTCGAATCTCTGTCATTACTTCTAATTCCAGAACTATTCCTTAAGCCAAAAGAATTCCTTAATTTATAACCATCTCCACTTCTGTTGTAATTAACTACTGTATAATAATTCCATTTATATCTTGGATACCAGTAGTATGGAGGATACCAATAACCAATAGGATAAATTAAAGTTGGATAAAACCAAGGGTCATAATACCACGAATTCCAATACCAGGGATCATAAGACCACCAATACCCAATACCAACTCCGACATAAATTCTTGGATAGTAACCCCAGTAATATTTTCTAAAACCAAATGGATAGTTATAAAAATGATAATGATAAACATTACCTCTTGAGTCAAATAATGTATCAGAGTAACTATACTCATCTTGGTAATAATCATTTTCAGAATCTTCGGATTCGTAACTATAATTATATTCTCTATTTGGTCTTTCATTAGTTGCTATTTGAGTGTAACAACCTGTGAGAAAAATTAATATTGGCAAAAAGAATAGTTTTTTCATAAGATTCTCCAGTTTTATAACAATTTTTCAGTACAAAAATCTTGCCTGATAATATTATAAAAAATGCAAAAAATGACGTTTATCGGTAGGAAAAAAAATCAATTGTAATTTTTTTACTACATTTATGTATTCTTTGATAGACAGTAAATAGTTTTAGAAATATATCAGAATATACTTTTTATATATTCAATTGTTAAAGCTCTATCAGCAGAATTTGGACTCCATCGTTTGTTATTAAAGATATCTCTGATTTCTAAAGAAATGGTAAAACCTGAAGCAATTGAAAGCTTTAATCCCATATTAAGATAACCATTACCTTTACCTAAAGAAGTTACAGAGTTATCATTAAATCCAAAATCATATTCACCAACCAGCGAAAAACTTTCTCCAACAGTCTTTTCAGCACCGAGCTTAAAATTTAAAAAGTTATCACCATCACTTTTTTCAAGAGAATAATTAGCAGTAGCGTGTAAGCTCAGATAACCAATAAATTGAAAATTCTTACTAGCACTTACAAAAAAACCGGATGACTTAATTTGATATCTGTCTGGATTTTCAAATTCTAAGCCTTTACCCTGAGAATCAAAACCAATGGTTAAAGCTGGAAATATAAGCGATTCATTTAAGAATCTGAATCGGATATTAACACCGGGTAAATTATACCAATCAGGTTTTCCAGAACCGATTATATTTGCGCCACCATATGAAATCCCAAAACTAACATTTTCAAAAACACCTACTTCAAGTTTGCTGATAACCACACCACCGGGCATAACATTATTTGTAACGCCAACATAACCTTTTTCAAGAATGCCGGCTGCGGGCATATCTATTAAATTTCTATATTCGAATTTGGCAGATTCCCCTGCGGAGCCTTGTGCAAATATTATTTTATGTAATAATACTAATGATAAGAGAAGTAATTTATAATTTTTCATAATACCTCTTTTAAGAAAATTACTTGTGTTAAAATAATACTTTTCCGATATTTATCTGAGCATTTAACATTTACTTTTCAAAGCATTTTATTTTTTGTTGCAAATAAAAATTTTTTTTGATTTTTACAAAATATTAATAAACTTGTAATTATTATTCAGATAAGTAAATAAAAGTATGGATTTATTTAAGTCTTTAATATACAACTTATCGCTCATTATATCATTAAGCTTCATATCAGGGTTTATAAACGAAAGATTACATAAAAAAAGAAATCTTAATCTGTTTTTTCAAATTATAATATTTTCAGCCATAACTATCTATAGTATTTTCAATCCGGTTTCTATATCTGATGTGTTTAAATTTGACGGAAGGAGTATACTAATTCTACTTTCAACTCTATTTTTTGGAATGCCAGTTGGCTTGGCAACATTGATTGTAGCTTTAGCAGCAAGATTATTTTTAATTAAAATTAATATAATGACAGTTCTTGCCACAGTTTTTATTCCGTTCATAATAGGATATATATTCTACAATTTAACAAATAAAAAATTATTTCAAATCAATTTATTAAGCCTTTTACTAATTGGGGTCTTGAACTCTCTATTGATATTTTTTTCTCTTCTATTTCTAAGCCCGATCAATGATGACGAATACTTAGAAATAGAAAAAGTTGCACTAATAGTTTATCCGGTAATAACAATGTTTACAGGTTTAGTATTAAACAATAGTTTCATTAAAACAAAATTATTGACTGAAGTTCAGGAAAATGAATCAAAGTGGAAGGCAATTTTTTATAATATTCAGGATGGAATAATTACAATTGATCTTTACGGCAGAATAAATAATATTAATGATAATTTTAAGGAGTTATTCAAAGTTGATGAATCAAATATTTCTGGTAAGTTTATAGAAGATTTGATGACTATGAAAGAAATTGAAACGAATAATAAAATCGATTTAAAATTTGATATAAATGATATTTTTAACAACAAGGATTATTTTAGTGACAAAAAAGTAATTGTCTGTTTTAACGGATTAGAATTACCTGTTGTAATAAATCTTAAAGAGATAATCTTTAAGAGTGGAGAAAAGTTGGGATTTTTAATAATATTAAGAGATATAAGAGATGAATTAGAAAATCAGAAGAAACTAATTGAGAGTGAACAAACTTTTAGAGGAATTTTCAATTCAATACAGGAAGCGATTTATATTCAAGATATAGATGGAAAATTTATTGATGTAAATGAAGGTGCTATTAAAATGTATGAATATGAAAAAGAAGATTTTATCGGTAATTCACCTGCATTTCTTAGTGCCGAAGGGAAAAATGATAACCTTGATTTGAAAACACTTCTCAATAGAGCTTATAACGGTGAGCCGCAAATTTTTGAATTCTGGGGGAAGAAAAAAGGCGGTACAATTTTCCCTAAAATTGTAAGTTTATATCCCGGAGAATATTTCGGGCAAAAAGTTATTATTGCCGTTGCTGTTGATATTTCCAATCTTAGACTTGCTCAGGAAAAACTAATTGAGCAAGAAAAACTGTTAAGAATTTTGATCAATGCCACCCCTGACATAATCTATCTTAAAGATGGCGACGGAAATTGGATCGAGATAAACAAAGGAATGATGGATTTACTTGGAATTGATGAAAACAAACTTTC
Organism: uncultured Ignavibacterium sp.; assembly: GCA_937942875.1. GTDB lineage: Bacteria > Bacteroidota > Ignavibacteria > Ignavibacteriales > Ignavibacteriaceae > Ignavibacterium. Next base: position 31,644 of record CALEBT010000084.1, read on the forward strand.
CAGAAGTAATAATCCTGATATTGTTGATATTATTGATGAATCATCAAAAGATATCTTAAAGAGTTTTGAAAGGATAGAAGAAAGCACCTGGCTGAATAAATCTCTAACAAGAATTGAACAGTGGTTTACAAACCAATATGGCGAAGAGTTATGCTTTGATATAATAACAGTACCTCTTTTTAATGAGGATAATACAAGGAAAAATATAATTTTAATTGGCAGAGACATAACTTTGAAAAAAAAGGATGAAGAAGAAAAACGAATAGTATTGAATAAATTATCTGCTGTAATTGAAAATTTTGACGGTGGAATCTTATTAGAAGACCAGAATAATAAAATTGAATATCTGAATGATAATTTTATCAGACTATTTAAAGTCAAAAGCTCTAAAGAAAATATTAAATTATTAAATATCTATGAACTTTTTAATTATATAAATGACAAACTAATAAATACTGAGGGATTCCCTGAATTACTATTGCAATTACAAAGCAATAATAAAAAAATCTCAGTCAGTGAGTTTAATACCAACGACGGCAGAATTATCGAGATAACTTATATCCCTGTTTTTTATGATAAGATAATATCCAATCATTTGTGGATTTTTAGAGATGTAACAGACCTCAAACTAAATGAACTGAAGCTGAAATCAAAAGTTTCCGAACTTGAAAAATTCAATAAGTCAATGGTTGAAAGAGAACTCAGAATGATAGAGCTCAAAAAGGAAATTAATGATTTACTTATAAAGGCAGGCTTACCCGAAAAATACAAAATTATCAGTTAAAAAATCTTCTATGGAAATAAATTTAAGCTTAACAGACCTAATCGAATTGTCTCCTGATCCAGTTATTCTTATCTCAGAATATAAAATAGTTCAAGTTAATGATGAGGCAGTAACACAGATTAGAGCTGATTCAAAAGATAAGTTAGTTGGCAAGTCAGTTTTTGATTTTGTACATAAAGAAGATGCCAGGATTGCTTTGTATGCTATTAAAGAATTATTAACCATATATGATAAAAAATCAAAAATAATTATTAGAATTTTATGTCTGGATGGAGAAGTAAGAAGATTTGAATTTTCAGGCTTCAGATTATCAAAAGAAAAAGATCTTATCATTGTTTTTTGCAGAGAAATTGAAAAATATTTTCAATTAATTGAGCAATTAAGAAGTGAAGAAGAAAAAGTAAAAGCAATATTAGACGCTTTTCCGGATTTAATTTTCATAATATCAAAAGACAAAAAAATTACTGATTATTTTACTCCTGATAAAAAATTATTATATAAACAATCAGCTGATTTTCTTAATAAAAATATTTATGATGTCCTGCCAGATTATTTAGCCAAGCTGACTGATAAGAAAATTGAATATGTTTTTTCCACTAACCTTAAATGTGAATATGAATATCATCTTTTAATTAACAATGATAAAAAATATTTCCACTCTACTTTGGTAAGAAAAAGTGAAAATGAGGTGCTTGCTGTTATTCGTGATATTACTTCGAGAAAAGTAGCTGAAATTGCACTTGAGAGCGAATCCAAATTTAATTCTATGATTATGGAGCTTTCATTAAGATTGCTCGTCAGTGATATTGAAGTTTTTGATAAAGTAATAAATGATGCTCTGGCAGAAGCGGGAAATTATTTTAATGTTGATAGAGCTTATATTTTTGAGTTTGACTTCCCGAACAGAATAATGAATAATTCTTTTGAATGGTGTAATAGTGGAGTTACCTCTGAAATAGAAAATCTTCAAGGAATGGACATTGAGTTAATACCTGGTTTTGTAAATTTAATGTTAGGTGGTAAAACTTACATAATTGAAAATGTAGATGAATATGACGATGAGAATACTAAAGAATTACTACAATCACGAGGTATTCTATCATTAATAATACATCCGATTTTTGTTGATGATAAATGTTTTGGTTATGTTGGATTTGACAGCGTTAAATCTCTAAGAAAATTCTCAGAAAAAGAGATCAACTTTCTTAAGATATTTGCAAGTTTTTTAGGAAATGTTTTTCAAAAAATTAGCAAAGAAAGAGAACTTAGAATTCACAAAGAAGAACTGGAAAAAGCACGGCTTGCTTACCTGAATATAATTGATGATTACAGAATGGAAAATGAGGAGAGAAAACAAGCTGAAAAAGAACTACGTATCAGTGAATTAAGATTTAGAAATTATGTTGAACAGACGAAAGGAATCATATTTGTAATTCATAGGAATGGGCTATTATCTTATGTTTCTCCTGCATCATTTGAAGCCATTGGTTATGAACCACAGGATTTGATAGGAAGGCCATATACAAGTGTTGTTCATGAAGAGGATGTAAATAAACTCATTTTACAATTAAAAAAATTACTCAAAGAAAAGAAATCAATTAAGTCATTACCAGTAAGATTTGGATGTAAAAACGGAAATTATCTTTGGTTTGTTGTTCAAGCTGGACCAATCTATGGTGATAATGGAAAATTAAAAGAAATAGTTGGTGTTGCGATTGATGTAAATGAAATAATTGAAATTCGTCAGAAGCTTGAAACATCTGAATTAAGATATCGAACTCTTTTTGAGAATCAACTTGAGGGTTATTCATTAAATGAATTGATTGTTGATGAATATGGAAATCCAAAGGACATTAGATTTTTAGATGCTAATAAAGCTTTCATTGATCTTTTAGGTCTGTCAAATAAAGGTGAGGTTATTGGGAAAACAATGCTTGATATATGGCCTGATATAGAAAAAAAGTGGATAAAAATATTTGGGGAAGTTACTTTATCGGGCGGAAAACTGAATATAGAAGAATTCTCACCATTTTTTAATAAAGTTTTTTTAGTCAATATTTATGCAGTTGAGGAATTAAAATTTGCTTTGAGCTTTTTTGATATTACAGAGAGAAAAAAATCTGAAGTAATTAAAAAGATTCAATTAAATATTGCAAATGCTATTATTCAAGAAAATGATATAAAAGAACTTTTACTTACAATAAGAAATGAATTAAGTCAGCTGATTGATACGACAAACTTTTTTGTAGCAAGATATTTTGAAGAGCAGAAAATCTTTAAAGAAATAATTTTTATAGATGAAAAGGAACAGTCAGAAGATAGCTGGCCATCTGAAAATTCACTTAGTGGTTATGTGATCAATAAAAAATCTCCTGCTTTGTTAAAGAAGATTGATATTGAGAGTATTGAAAAAATGCTGGGGAGGAAATTACCTGGTACAAATCCTGAAATATGGCTTGGTGTTCCGATTATATTAAAGAAAAAAAGTATTGGTATTATGGTTTTGCAAAGTTATAATAATCCAAATGCCTATGATCAAAGCACAATAGATTTGCTGCAAACAATTGCAAGTCAGCTCGCTGTATTTATAGAACAACAGGAATTTGAATCTCAAATAAGATTACTTTCAAAAGCTATTGAGCAAAGTTCTGTAATGGTGATTATAACAGATAAAAATAATAATATTCAGTTTGCAAATCGGAAATTCTGTCAGGTTACAAAATATTCATTAGATGAAGTTATTGGAAAAAATCCAAATATCTTAAAAAGCAGCTATCATAGTGAAGATTTATATAAAGATATTTGGAGAGCTTTATCACTAGGACAAGAATGGACCGGTGAAATTCTTAATAGAAAAAAAGACGGTAATTTGTACTGGGTTAGCTCAACAATCAGCCCTGTATTTAATTCTAACGGGAAAATAACTAACTACATTTCAATTCAAGAAGACATTACCGAAAAGAAAAAATTACAGGAAAAAATTGAATCTTCTGAAAAACAGTTAAGAACCATATGGGAATATTCAATAGATGGTATGAGGCTTACGGATGTGAATGGAATTATAGTAGACGTAAATCCAGCACTTTGTGAAATGTATGGGGTAGAAAAGAGAAATTTTATTGGAAAACCTTTTTATTATTTCATTAAAAATTATTCTGGAGGCGGATTAAATAAATTTAAGGAGAATATTATTTCTGGTAATTTTGACAAGTTAAAAGAATATACTTTGGAATTAGAAAGCGGTAAAACTTTGAATGTTGAATTAACAAATTCAGTAATAAAACTGGATGATGGCACCATCTATTTATTTAGTATTTTCCGCGATATAAGTGAAAAGAAAAAAATGATTTCGGATTTGATAGCAGCAAAAGAAAATGCAGAAGAGATGAATCGAATTAAAACACAATTCTTTGCTACTATGAGCCACGAGCTTAGAACTCCTTTTATGGGAATTTTAGGTTATACTGAACTTTTAAGAGAAAAAGTAAACGATGAAGAGGGTATTATGTTCCTCGATGGTATTACAAGATCATCAAACCGAATGGTTGAAACTTTAACAAATATTCTGGATTTAACTAAATTTGAGTCCGGTAAAACTGAAAGAAAAATAGAGCAAATTGATATCAATCTTGTAATTTTGGAAATATGTGAACAATTTAAATATCAAGCATTAAAAAAGAATCTCAGCTTTGAAAATGACATTAACTTACCTTCTGACTTTAAATTATCATCAAATGAAAAATTACTACGCAGTATTATTAACAATCTGATTAGTAACGCTATAAAGTTTACTTCAGTTGGTAAAGTTAAAATCAGTTCTTTTTTAGCGGGCAATGAATTTGTTATTGAAGTTGAAGATACCGGAATAGGGATACCTAAAGAAAAACAGGAAATAATCTTTGATGAATTTCGACAAGTAAGTGAAGGTCAAGCAAGAGCTTTTGAAGGTACCGGTTTAGGATTGTCTTTAGTTAAAAAATTTGTTGAATTATTGGGAGGACGAATAGAAGTTGAAAGTGAATTAAATAAAGGTAGCAAATTCATAGTATATTTTCCAGTCTGATATAATTTAATGAGCTTATTATTATGATTCTTTCCAAAAGGAAATTTTATTCTGTTGATCTTGAAGAATTAGCCTTCGAAAAAATCCGTAGAAAAAAGACAGATGAAATTCTGATTATTGTTCCCACAAATCGTAAAGTCAGATCATTGAGAAGATTTTTTATTGAAATTTCAGATGGAAATGCCGTTTCAAATCTTAATATTCATACTCTTTCCACTTTATCAACTTTAATATTTGAGGAATTATTTAATGGTGAGTATTTCATTCTTGATGATGCAACGGCTATAATTAAACTTAAGAAGGTATTTTCAGAATTAAAATTGAAATATTTCCCTGATAATCAGGAAATAACTCAGGGAATTCTTTTCGAGATTAAAAATGTAATTTCTGAATTTAAGAAAAAGGGAATAACAGTTGAATATTTGCAAAAAGATTTAGAATTATTATCTGGCTCAGAGAGGAATAAAGCAGAGGATTTGATATCAATATATAAAAAGTATCAATCAGATTGCCTAAGTAAAAACCTTTTTGAGCTTGGTGATATTTATAAATTTATAACAGAAGTTAATAAAGAATATTTTATAAATTCATTCAGAGAATTGTTCCCTGAAGTTGATACAGTAGTTATAGAAGGATTTGATGAATTAACTTCGCTTGAAATAAAAATTGTAAATTCAGTTTTTGATTTAGTAGCAAATTCTTTTATCAGTTTTGAAATTAATGAAAATAATACTGATCTATTTTCTCATCCTCTCAGAACTATAACTAAATTAAAGAACACCGGGTTTATTGAAATAAGTGAGTCAAAGACTCGTCCATCAAATTTATTTATTGAAATAATTAAGAAAAATCTTTTTACAATTCGACCTAAAGTACAGTCGACAGATGTTAAATTATTTTTATATTCAGCGCAAAATCGGAATGATGAGATTTCATTTATCGCTAAAAAAATAAAAACACTTATAAGAGAATCGGATTATAAAACTCAGGATATTTGTGTAGTCTTCAACCAAATATCCAATTATTCAACAATTATCAATGAGATCTTTTTAGATTACAACATCCAATATAATCTAACAGACAGGTATTTATTAAGTAACTCTCCACCGGTTATTTCATTGGTTAATTTATTAGAAATTCTGGAAAATAATTACTATTATAAAAATATTTTTCGGGCACTAAGTGGTGAATGGATATCTTTGCCCGGAGTTGATAAAAATAATTTGCTCAGGGTCTCAGCAAATTTAAAGATAGTTTCGGGACTGAATAACTGGGAAAGAAAAATAAATAACATTATTGAAGAAATTGATCTTAAAATTGATTCTGATTTTAATTATCTTCCAAAAGAATCTTATCTAAAAGCAAAAGAAGATATTCAAACTATCGCTAATATTTTAGAGCCATTCACTTATCAACTATCTCCAAAAGAATTTCTTTATAAAATAAATAATTTAATTTATCAGCTTGGAATAGTAACAAAAGCAGTAAATAATCACGAGTCGTATGTAGAAAAAAACACCAGAGGTTTGACTGAATTTGTCGAAATGCTTTATAATATTACAGAAATATTGGAAATTGAATATGGTAACAGAAAACAGAATTTGAATTTTTATTTAGATAAAATTAAAGCTGCTTCAGAGTTTACAAGATATAATGTTAAAGAGAATCCAGGAGTTCTTATTACGTCTGTTGATGAAATAAGAGGGCTGAAATTTAAAGTTTTAATTTTGGGCGGGTTAATAGATGGTGAGTTTCCTACCAGATATTCACCAGAAGTATTTATCCCACATAAATATAAACAATTAGAAGAAGGACATCTATCAAAAGAAAGATATAAATTTTTTCAGACACTATCAGTTGCAGAAGAACAAATAATAATGACATACCCTAAAAGCATTGAAAATGCGGAATTAACTCCTTCTTCGTTTCTTAATGATTTGGAGGCAGTTGTAAAATATGAGAATATAAGTTCTGATAACTATGAACTAATTATTTGTTCTCCGTATGAAATTAAAAAAAATATAAGTATCAAAAGTTTACAAAGAATTGATAGTCAAACTCTTGAAGAACTTAATATAAATCTACCTCATATAATTGCAAATTCTGAAATTGACATTCAACGAATAAATAATCCATCAGTAGAGTCAATATTCAATGGATACCTTAAACTTAATAAAGATGAAGTGATTATTAACTATTTTGAATTGTTTAATTCTCAACAAATTTATTCTGCTTCAAAACTTGAAGAATATGTAAAATGTCCATTTCAGTTTTTAGTAAAACGAATCTTAAACCTAAAACCTTACAAGGAACCGAAAGAAGAAGTTGAAGCTTTTGAATTGGGTACTTTGGTTCACTCAATTTTATATGAATTTTACAGTGAAATAACTAAAAATAAATTAGTTGTAGAGAATTGCACAGATGAAGAATTTGATAGTTTCGTTGATATGATTTTTGATATTGCTGAGAGAAAAATAGATAAAAATAATTTTTCCAATCCATATTCCTTTTTTGAGCTTGAAAAGATTTTAGGTATAAATGGAGCTAAAAAATTTTCCATACTTTATAAATTTTTAGAAGAAGAGCGCAAATCTAAAATGGGCTTTAAGCCTGTTATGTTTGAGAAAAGTTTTGGCAAAAATTCTGAACATCAAATAGATTACAACGGAGTAAAATTTAATGGCTTCATAGATAGAGTTGATATAAATGAAAATGAAAAGATTTTTTCAATTATTGATTATAAACTCAGAGGGAAAAAAATTACAAAGGAAGATATCAATTCAGGTATTTCACTTCAACTTCCGCTTTATTTGTATGCTGCTAAAAAAATTCTTCAGTCAGAGTTCGATGAAGTATATGAGCCTTACAGTGCGGAAATATTCTCGTTAAAGCTCCATACGGCTGAATTTGGAAGAAAGATTATACACAATTCATCATCAAGAAATCTCAGTATTGAGGATTTGGTTGCAATAAATAATAATATGATTGATATATTTAAACAGACAGCAGATAAATTTTTTGAAAAAATCAGTAATGCTGAATTTCATCTTTCAACTCTTGAGGAAAGAGAAACAAAAGTCTGTTCATATTGTGATTTTAGTACCATTTGCAGAGTTAAGGAAATCATTTAATTAAAAGGTTATAATTATGAAAAAGATTTTTTTAATTCCTTTTTTTCTATTAACCAGCATTTTACTTGCTCAGCAGGAAATTCCGATATGGGTTAAATCGGAAATGAATAGAGCGGAAAAGAAACTTTCTGTATCTAAGATTAATTATCCGGGTGATTCAAGGTTTGATGTTAAATACTACAAACTTGATTTAAGAATTAATCATCAGAATCAAACTATTGCAGGCAATGTCAGAATTGATGCATTATCTGATACAAACAATCTAAATACAATTTTCATAGATTTAGCTTCATCACTGATTGTAGATTCCATCAAAATGGGCAATAATATATTATCATTCAGCAGAAATTCAGATAAAATTTTTATCAACCTGAATTCTTCTTTTAATAAAGGTCAGAAATTCTCAATAACCATCTATTATAACGGAGTCCCTTCAACATCCGGCTTTGGAAGTTTTACTTTTGGAACGAGACAGGGAGGTAATCCATCAATTTTTACATTAAGTCAACCTTATGGAACTAAAGACTGGTGGCCTTGCAAAGATACACCGGGTGATAAAGCAGATAGCGCAGATATCTGGTTTACGGTATCAAATCCATTGAAAGCAGTTTCAAACGGAAAATTAATCTCCGTTAATAATAATGGTGATGGCACGTCAACTTACAAATGGAAAGTTAGTTATCCAATAGCTCAATATCTTATTTCTTTAGCTGCAAGTGATTTTGTTCAATATGATAATTACTACAGATATTCAGAATTGGACTCAATGCCTGTGAATCACTTCTTGTATCCTGAAACTTTTTCAATTTCTATGAAAAATCTTCTTGATTTGACACCTGAAATGATAGAGGTTTTTGCACAGAGATTTGGAGAGTATCCGTTTATCAGAGAAAAATATGGACACGCTGAATTCGGCTGGAGCGGAGGGATGGAACATCAGACTTGTTCGTCAATGGGTTTTTGGAGTGATTGGATTATTGCTCACGAGCTTGCCCACCAGTGGTATGGTGATGCTATTACTTGCAAAGATTGGAATAATATCTGGCTGAATGAAGGTTTTGCAACTTATTCTGAAGGTTTATGGGCTGAGGCTAAACAGGGTATTCAGGCTTATAATAGTTTTATCAGTGGTAAAATGGGAATTGCAAAATCTGCAGTAGGCTCAGTTTATGTTACGGATATTTCTTCGGTTGGCTCAATTTTTAATTATGCCAGAACCTATGCTAAAGGAGCAATTATTCTTCATATGTTGAGAGGAATAGTTGGAGATTCAGTTTTCTTTAATATTCTTCGAACTTATACTTATCATCCATCTGTCGCCTATGGAGTTGCAGTTACTGAAGATTTTCAGCAGATAGCTGAGGCAGTATCAGGAAAGGATTTGGATTATTTTTTTAATCAGTGGATTTATGGAGAGAATTATCCTAAGTATATGGTTGGATGGTCAACTAATCAAGTCAGTGATACTTTGACTTACTTAAATGTTCAAATAAATCAGCAAATGAATTCTAACCCTGCATTCTTTACTATGCCAATACAGATGCTTGTTAAAAGATTCGGATTATCCGATACGACTGTGATTTTGTTCAATAATCAGCAAAATCAAAATTTTCAAGTTCCAATCAGAGGAGCAATCACATCTGTTCAATTTGACCCGAATAATTTGATACTTAAAGATGTAACATTGGCTTATGATAATGATGATAATTACATTAGTCTTGATTATAAACTAAATCAGAATTATCCCAATCCGTTCAATCCAAGTACTCGTATCAGTTGGCAGTCATCAGTAGGTGGTTGGCAGACATTGAAAGTTTATGATGTTTTGGGAAATGAAGTCGCAACTTTAGTAGATGAATACAGAGAAGCTGGAATTCACGAAACTGAATTCAATGTCCAAGAGACAAGCCGCGGCGTGTCTCTACCAAGTGGAGTTTATTTTTATCAACTTAAAGCAGGAGACTTCGTTCAGACTAAAAAAATGATATTGTTGAGATAAATATTAATACTTTTTAATAGGAATCTTTTCAAACCAGTCATCAGAGCTGAATTTGTAGAGCATAGCACTGCTATAAATTATTATATAAACCGGAAGAGCGAACCATGCACCAGTTAATCCAAGCTCAAGGTAAATTCCGAATAAATAAGCTAATGGAACAAATATCAATAAGTTGCTTATAACTTCTGTCTTCATCACATAAACCATTTTACCAGCAGCTTGAAGAGCATTAGCTAACACTATTCCAACAGCATAAAATATCTGAGCAATGCCGGCAACCCGAAGAGAGTTTTTAGCTGTTTCGATTATTGAATAATTATTGGTAATAATCAAAAGCATATATTGAGGAAAGAGTATAAATATAATACCTAAAATTATTGTGTAAATTGAAGCGACCTTTGCAGTTTCATAACCAAATATTCTGGCGAGTTTGAATTTATTTGCTCCAAGATTAATCCCAACTAAGGTTTGAATAGCGATTCCAAAACCAAAGCAAGGTAAAAAAGATATAAAAAGGGTACTGATGATTGCCTGAGAAGCAGCTTGTTCTTTTGTGCCAATTATTCCAGTAATTCCAATAAAACTAAGGAAACCAATCAGAATAAATAAATTTTGAAAGGAAACTGGTAAAGAAATTTTCCAGATAGACTTTATAACATCAAAATCTAATTTGAAATATTTAAAATTCTGATACTTGATTCTATATCTTTTCAATAAAAGAATATATGTATAGAAAAGGAAGTCAAATCCCGTTGCTAAAGTAGAGCCTAATCCAGCACCGGCTAATTCCATTTTAGGAAACCCAAAATTTCCAAAAATAAAAATGTAATTAAATACAACATTTAAGAGATTTGTTATGGCACCTGAGACCATAAAAGCTTTACCTTTATTGATGCCAAAATAAAATCCTCTGTATGAAACTGAAATCAAAAACAAAGGTATTCCTAAAAATCTGTAAAATATATAGTCAGAGGCATAAGAAGTAACATTATTATCCGAAGAGAACAAATCCGCAATTTCATAAGAAAAAAACACACCAATTGAAGTTACTATACTGCCAATAATTACAGAGATAAGTAATGAATTATTTAAGACATTTCCACATTCAACATAATTTTGTTGTCCAAATCTTCGGGCTACAATAACGTGTGTTCCTGTTGCAAGACTTGAGAAAAAACTTATCAAAGCCCAAGTGGCAAGAACTCCAATACCCATTGCCGCAAGAGCGTAGGTTGCATTTTCAAGTCGCCCAACCATTGCTGCATCAACTAAAGATACAATCATTTGTGTTGATAAACCCGCAATTGCTGGTAAAGACACCCTTAATATTTTTCTATAGAAATCTTTTTGTGGCAGTAAGTTCATTAAATATTCTATATTAGTCTTATGCAAGATAACTAATTAGAGCCAATCATATTAGATGAAATAATAAAAAATGATAAATTATCATCATTCATAATTAAATTTTACTCTAAAAAAGATTTTTTTGATGTCATCCAAACATACATACTTAAGTCATACAGCCGATATTGCTTTTGATGTTGAAGCTGATTCGCTTGAAGAATTATTTATTGAAGCATTTTCGGGATGGTTAAATTCAGTTGTGGAAAGTACTGATCTGAAAACTGAATCTGAGGTTGAAATTAATCTTTCAGCAGATTCATTTGAACAGTTACTCGTGGAT
>CALEBT010000085.1 GCA_937942875.1 uncultured Ignavibacterium sp.
ACTTGATTCAACACTTGCGAATTTTTCTGTTATCGTGCTCACAGGACAGTATCCGTTTGTTCCTAAAGGAACTCCGAATTATAAAATGCTCAACTACAAAATGAGCAGTATAGTTGATACTATTGCAGCACAAATTTTCAACAAGCAAGTTCTTTGGGAAACTGGACATAGTTATTTAGCAGACTATTACCTTAATAGTAACAATATCGAAAGTTTTATTAAAGAAATGAATGCAATTATTGCTGAAAGACCCTATTATGATGTGCCGTATAAATCAACAGCTGTATATCTTATTGATAAAGGTTATGTCAGGGAGGCAATTCCTTATTTAGAAAAGCTACATTCATTAAAATCTGATTTCTTCTCAAATAAATGGCTTGGGCAGTGCTACTTAAAATTAAATGATCATAAAAAATCTCTTCCATTTTTACAGGAAGCAGTAAAGTTTAATGAAGCGGATGCACAGGTTTGGTATAATCTGGCTGGAGCATATTATCTTAATGGTAATCGGGAATTGTCATTATATGCAATAGAAAAAAGTCTGAAAATTAATCCTTCTAATAAGCTGTCATTAGATTTTTATAATAAAATCAGATAGAAAAACATCAAAGAAATCAGGTAGAATATTACAAATTATCTGTAATTTTAGTTTATCGGTATGATAGATAGTTTTTAATGTATTTGATTAAATTTATCCTTATTTATTACCCGATAAATTCTTTAACAAACGACTCAATATCATCAAACAATTTATCATCAAGAGTCAAAGCCACATATTCAGCAAAATTATTTAATATTACCAGAGAATTTATATTTGTGTCTTTTTCTTCAAGATTTGCTATTTTTTTTGAAACATTTATATTCAGAATTTTTAAGTCCTCATAAATCTTAAACAAATTGCTCATTTGCCAGTCAGGTTCCATACCCTTTTTCCAAGCTACGTATTGCGATAAAAGATAGATTGATAGTGCTTTAATCTGAGTTTCTTCCAGAGAAGCAAAAGGAAGATGAAAACGTAGCAATGGTTTTAATTTACCTGTTACAGGACACCCAGATGATACCATTATTACTCCTAATAAACTGCTTACTCCAGCTTGAAGAGAAGTCTCTTTAGAATATGTCCTTGAATCAGTTACAACAGTAATACGTGCATTTTGAAAAGAAGGGAATGAATTAAATTCATTTAAGAGTTTGACTATGTTTTTTGCTACAGGACAAAACTCGTGAATCTTTTCATCTAAAGTACAATGAGGGCATTTGAAATTCTTTAATCTTGCCCAATCGGGAAAATTATAATCTGTTTCGTTATTTAAGGAAAGGCTAATTTTATCAAGTTTCAAATCAAATATTTTTTCTTCTCCTGATGGAAATTTGAAGATATAGCTAATATTTAATTCATTTTCCAATCTTAAGCTCATCGAATTTGATTAAACTCAATGCTCTAATATAATTATAGCATATTCATAAATTATTACTTAAGTCACATTTATTCTTTAATTAAAAATTTTTAGTGGTCTAATTATCGAAAAACTATCAGCGAGAATTGTATCACAATAAATATGATTCGAATAATTGATATTAAAAAATAGTCCATTTGTCTTATTTGTTTTTAAGATTTATTAGTTAAATTAAAGTGAGTTGATTTTACAAATAACTAATTCGATTAATTAAACTTTATTTACCAAAGGAGACCTCAATGAAAAATCTCGCCTTATTGTTTGTAGGAGCATTTATCTTCTTTTCAAACATTTCTTTTTCCCGGTCCGAGCCTGTTCTCTATTTTTGTGAAAAATATGATAGCAGAAAAGGTGAAGTAAATGTCAGTGATAGATTTACCAGGGGAGCAATTACTGTTGTAGTAAAATGTGATTATGCATTAAAACTTGAAGACGTTGCAATTCAGTATGATAGATATAATGACAGAACCGGTAAATTTGAATATTATAAAAAGTTTTATTTTACAGTTAACCCGGATATGAAATATGTTTATTTCTCTAAAAATGACGAAAGTGATATGAAATTCGAAGATACTGGCTTTTACAGGGTATTTTTATTGGATGACCGGGACAAAACAGTAGCAAGTGCACTAATTGAGATTATTCGATAGACTTTTGTAAATATATCTTCTTTCAGATATATTTGTGCCACTAAAAATCAGGAAAAGTGATAAATATGAAAAAAGGAATTCATCCGGAATACAGACCCGTTGTTTTTTTAGATCCATCTTGTGATTTTGCAATTTTAACTCGTTCAACGATAAAAGCAAATGAAACAATAAAATGGGAAGATGGTAATACATATCCGCTTGTTAAATTAGAAATTTCCAGCGGTTCTCATCCATACTTCACAGGCAAGCAGAAACTTCTTGATAGTGCTGGTAGAGTTGAGAAATTCAACAAGAAATACGGGAAAAGGAAAAGTTAATCAAATAAATATTGATTTTTAAGCTCATTTCATTCCTTTGAAATGAGCTTTTTTATTTTAAATAAACTATTGTTTTTAATTAAACTGAAGCATTAGGATATTTGCACCAATCTAAAAAATAAGTAATTACTGAAAGGAAATTATGCTAGATCTTAAATTTATCAGAGAAAATCCTGAAAAAGTTAAAGAAGGTATATTAAATAAAAATGAAAAAAGCCGAATTGATGAAATTCTTGAATTAGACAAAAAAAGAAGAGAAATAATCTCAAAATCTGAAGAATTAAAATCAAAAAGGAATCAGGTTTCAGCTAAGATTCCTCAGATGAAGAAATCCGGTGAAGATGTGACTCAAATACTAGCAGAAATGAAAGATGTTTCGGATAAAATTACAGAATTGGATAATGATTTGAAATCAATTGAAAGTGAATTAGAAAATATTCTTCTTTTCATTCCAAATATTCCACACATTTCCGTACCTGTTGGTAAAACTGCTGATGATAACGTAGAAGCAAGAAGATGGTTACCTGAAGGATTTTCTTTTGAGGCGGAAAATGGCGTTAAACCACTTGACCATATTGAGCTTGGTAAAAAACTTAATATTCTTGATTTTGAAAGAGGTGCAAAAATCAGCGGCTCAGGATTCCCTGTTTACAAAGGCAAAGGTGCGACTCTTGAAAGAGCATTGATAAATTTTATGCTTGACTATCATCTTGAGAAGCACGGTTACACAGAAATTTTCCCGCCATTTTTAGTCAATCGTGACTCGATGAGAGGAACAGGACAGCTTCCCAAGATGGAAGAGGATATGTATTTTATTGATAAAGACGGACTATTTCCAATTCCTACTGCTGAAGTTCCAATTACGAATCTTTTCCGAAATGAAATACTAAATGAAAAGGATTTGCCGATTAAATACGTTGGTTACTCTGCTTGTTTCAGGAGAGAAGCTGGCTCTTATGGAAAAGAAAGTAAAGGTTTCTTAAGAGTCCATCAATTCAATAAAGTTGAAATGGTTAAATTCGTAAAGCCGGAAACTTCTTACGATGAATTAGAATCTTTGGTTAAAGATGCTGAGGATATTTTACAGGAATTGAAAATCCCTTATAGAATTTTATTGCTCTGCAGCGGTGATTTGAGTTTTTCTGCTGCCAAGTGTTATGATATTGAAACCTGGTCACCGGCTGAAAACCGATGGCTTGAAGCATCTTCCTGCAGTAATTTTGAAGATTTTCAGGCAAGACGTGCATCAATCAGATTCAGAAATGAACAAACTAAAAAACCGGAATTTGTTCATACACTTAATGGAAGCGGCTTAGCTACAAGCCGTTTGATGGTTTCATTATTGGAAAATTATCAAACTCCTGAAGGAAAAGTGATTGTTCCAAAAGTTCTTCAAAAATATACGGGATTTAACATAATCGGATAAGCAATTGAACCTTTCAAATTTTGTTTGAGTTGAGTTTTTAACATTAGACCTGATTCTAAAAAAATAAATGAAAAACCTTTTTACTCTTAAAAAATATTTTCTTAAGTATAAATCAAAACTTCTTTGGGGATTGGTATTTATTCTCTTATCGAATGCAGGGATGGTTTATGTTCCGATTCTCTTAAAAAATTCTATCAATCTGCTTCAACAATCAGTTTCAAAAGAAAAACTTATTGAATATTCTATCCTGATAGTCGCTACTTCATTAGTTGCCGGGGTTTTCAGATTTTTAATCAGGCAAACTATTATTGTGGTATCAAGAGAAATTGAATATGATTTAAGGGGTGATTTCTGGGAACACATTCAAAAGCTTCCCTTGCGTTATTTTCAAAATAACTCAACCGGCAACATAATGGCTCACGCTACAAATGATATTAACGCTGTTCGTTCATTTATTGGTCCTGCAGTTATGTACTCAATTGATACTGGAATAAGAATATTGATAGTTGTTGCTATAATGTTATCTATTGACTGGTCTCTTACTATTCTGGCTTTATTACCCCTACCGTTACTTTCTTTTGCAGTATACCGGATAATGAAACTTATTCACGAGAAGTACACTAAAATTCAGGAAAAATTTTCTGAACTAACTACAAGAGCTCAGGAAAATTATTCCGGAATAAGGATTATTAAGTCTTACGTTCGTGAAGAAAATGAAATCTCAAGGTGGAAAGAGCTAAGCAAAGATTATCTTAATAGAAATATGAATCTTGTGAAAGTGCAGGCGCTGATTATGCCAATACTTGTACTGATTACTGGTTTATCTATAATAATCGTTATCTGGCTTGGTGGAAACAAAGTGATAAATCAACAAATGAGTCTTGGAGAAATTACAGCTTTTATTGTCTATCTCGGAATTTTAATTTGGCCAGTGATTGCCTTTGGTTGGGTTACAAATATTATTCAGCAAGCTGAAGCAAGTATGAAAAGACTTAATAAAATTTTCAATGAACCTTATGAAATTACCGATCCAACAGAAACAAATTTTAATAAAAATTCAATTGAAGGTGAAATAGAATTCAAAAACGTTTCTTTCAGATACAATGAGAATCTTCCTTATGTTTTGAAAAATATAAATCTTAAAATTTCCAAAGGGAGTACATTAGCAATAGTTGGTCAAACTGGCTCAGGAAAAACTACTCTCATAAATTTAATCCCTCGTCTTTATGATGTAACTGATGGTGAAGTTATTATTGATGGTTTCAATGTGAAAGAAATCCCTTTGGGTGTTCTGAGGAAAAACATTGGACTTGTCCCACAGGAATCTTTTCTCTTTTCAGATACTATTACTAAAAATATTAGTTACGGATTAAAAGAAGTTGATTTAAAAGTTGTTCAAAATGTTTCAAAGATAGCTCAACTTGAAAAAGACATTGAAACATTTCCAAATAAATATGAAACAATTGTTGGTGAAAGAGGAATTACACTTTCAGGCGGTCAGAAGCAAAGAACTTCTATTGCCAGAGCGCTTGCTATAAATCCCAAAATTCTTATTCTTGATGATTCTCTATCTGCAGTTGATACAAATACAGAAGAGGAGATTCTCAAGAATCTTAAAATTTTTATGAAAGAAAGAACTTCAATTATTATCAGTCATCGAATTTCCACAGTTAAAGATGCTGACCACATTGTGGTAATTAAAGATGGTGAAATAATTGAGCAAGGAACTCACGAAGAGTTAGTCTCTCTCAATGGCTTTTATGCTGATTTACATTATAAACAATTACTTGAAAAAGAATTAGAAGAAATAAACTAAATGAGCAATAACCGGCAAGACGACGAAATATTAGGAAAAGCATACGATGCTAAATTGATGAAGCGTTTGCTTTCATACATTAAACCTTATCGTAAGTATGTTTTTTTTGCAATTCTTCTGAATATTTTTGTTGCCGCACTCGGACCATTGAGACCATATCTTACGAAAATTGCCATAGATGATCATATAGCTAAATCAGATTTTAATGGTCTTATGCTAATTAGTCTTGTGCTTTTATTTTCTCTGATTCTACAGGCAGTAATACAATATTTCCTGACATACGCTACTCAATTTCTTGGTCAGAAAACCCTATATGATTTAAGAGTACAACTTTTCAGTCACGTTCAAAAACTTGCATTAAAATTTTTTGATAAAACTCCCATTGGAAGAATAGTTACTCGTACTACAAATGATGTAGAATCGCTTGGCGAGCTTTTTTCTTCAGGAATAGTGATGGTTTTCAGTGACATTTTTATCATAGTCTGGATTCTGGGATTTATGTTCACCCTTGATATCAGGCTTTCTTTGGTTACGTTATCCGTTCTTCCAATTCTTATCTGGGGAACTTTTCTTTTTAGAAAAAAAGTCAGAGAAGCTTATAGAAATGTAAGATATCACCTTGCAAGATTGAACTCATATATGCAAGAGCATATAACCGGAATGAATGTGGTTCAGATTTTTGGTAAAGAAAAAGATGAGTTAAAACAATTTTCTTCTATTAACGCTGATCATCGCGATGCAAATATCAAATCAATTTTTTACTATGCAATTTTTTATCCAAGTGTTGAATTGATAAGCTCTGCAGCAATTGCTTTAATAATCTGGTATGGCGGAGGTGAAGTAATTCAGAGCACAATTACAATCGGAGTACTTTTTGCTTTTGTTCAATATGTTGAAATGTTTTTCAGACCAATCAGGGATTTATCAGAAAAATACAATATTCTTCAAACTTCTATGGCATCTTCTGAGAGAATTTTTAATCTTTTGGATAATAAAACTTTTATAAATAATCCTACCAATCCCGTTCCATTAAATAATATTAAAGGACATATTGAATTTAAAAATGTCTGGTTTGCTTACGATGAAGATAATTATGTTTTGAAAAATATAAATTTTGAAATTAAACCCGGAGAGTCAGTCGCTATAGTTGGACATACAGGGGCTGGTAAATCAACTTTGATAAATATTCTCACCAGATTTTATGACATTTCCAAAGGAACAATACTTATTGATGGAATAGACATCCGACAAATAGATAAAAGAGAATTAAGAAAACATATATCAATTGTTTTGCAGGATGTTTATTTATTCTCGGGAAATATTAAATCAAATATCACATTAGATAATGATAACATTTCTTTGGATAAAATTCGAAAAGCTGCAGAGCTCGTGGGAGCAGATAAGTTTATTGAAAATCTTCCCAATAAATACAATGAAGAAGTAAAGGAAAGAGGAGCTACTCTGAGTGTCGGTCAAAAACAACTAATTTCATTTGCCAGAGCTTTAGCTTATAATCCAGAAATATTAATTTTGGATGAGGCAACTTCAAGTATTGATACAGATTCTGAAAAAATAATTCAGGATGCCCTACAAAAATTGTTGAAAGGTAGAACTTCTATAGTTATTGCCCATAGACTTTCTACAATTCAAAATGCAGATAAAATAATAGTTCTTCATAAAGGAGAGATCAAAGAAATAGGAAAACATCAGGATTTGTTGGCAAATAAAGGAATTTACTTTAAATTATACCAGTTACAATATAAAGATCAGGAAATTGTTACTACATAAAATAATTATTACAAGGGGCTAAAATGGAAAAAGTTAAATTTAATACTCTTGCCCGTCATATTTATGAAGAAGAAAGAAAATATCCTCAAGCTACCGGTGAGTTATCAGATTTACTTCATGATCTCTCTTTAGCAGCTAAAGTTATTTCGCTTGAAGTAAACAAAGCCGGATTAGTTGATATATTGGGTTTTACCGGTTCAAGTAATGTTCATGGAGAAGAAGTAAAAAAGCTTGATGTTTATGCTCACGAGATGCTAATTAAAGCAATGGATCACGGCGGGCATTTATGTGTAATGGCATCGGAAGAAGACGAAAACATTATTCATATACCTGAAAAATTCAATATTGGTAAATACGTTTTATTATTTGATCCACTTGATGGATCTTCTAATATTGACGCAAATGTAAGTATCGGAACTATATTTTCTATTTATAGGAGAGTAACTAAAGGTGATGGTCCTGGAGGTATTGAAGATTGTCTGCAACCAGGGCACAAGCAAGTTGTCGCTGGTTATATAATTTATGGCTCCAGTACAATATTCTGTTACACTGCCGGTAATGGTGTTCATTGCTTTACACTAGATCCATCCTTCGGTGAATTTATCCTTTCCCATCCAAATATTAGAATTCCAAAGAAAGGAAAAATCTACAGTATAAATGAAGGAAACTACTTATACTGGCATCCGGGTTTGAAAAAATATATTAAGTGGTTGCAGGAAGAAGACAAATCAACTGGCAGACCTTATTCTTCAAGATATATTGGATCAATGGTTGCAGATATTCACAGAACATTGCTTTATGGCGGTATTTTTATGTATCCGGCAGATATCAGGAATCCAAATGGCAAATTAAGACTGATGTATGAATGCAATCCACTTGCTTTTATTGTTGAGCAAGCTGGTGGTCGTGCAATTGATGGAAGAATGAGACTTTTAGAAATTCAACCAAAAGAGTTACACCAAAGGACTCCGATTTTTATTGGCAGTGAAGAAGATGTAAATATGCTTGAAAAGTTTTTGAAGGAAAATGAATAGTTTTTTAAAGATTATTTAATAACAAATTAAGTCAAAATTCCTAAATATTTAATATCTTTTGAACAATTAAATTCAATAAAGAGGTAAAAATGAAAAAAATGTTATTATTTGTGATTTTTCTAACTTTTGCAGCTAATGCTCAAACTCTCTGGTTAGAAGAAAATTTTAATTATGGTGGTACAAGCAATCCTGATATTACTGTCGTTGCTCCATCTTGGGTAAGACATAGCGGGACTCAGGGTCCACAATACAATGCTAATGGTTTAACTTACGCAGGATTTCCCGGCTCAGGTATTGGTGGTGCAATATCTTTTACTAATGGTTCATCGGGTGTTAATGACGGTGATGTTCACAGAAAATTTTCTGATTCCGTAACGACTAATCAGAATATTTATGTATTTGCATTAGTAAGACTTGATTCTGCAAGAGCTACTGCCGATTATTTCCTGCATCTAGGACCTTACACTATTGGTACTACTTTCAGACTTAGAGTATTTGCCCGCGCTTTTGGTAGTGGTTGGGCAATTGGTCTTTCCAAATCAACCGAAACAAGAGTTGAAGATTCAGTTAATGTTTTGAACTTCAATCAGACGTATCTTTTAGCTCTTAAATACTCCTTCAATACAGCAGCCACAAACGATGATCAAGTTACTTTATATGTTTATAGTTCTGGAGTTCCGTTAGCTGAACCAGGTTCGCCTATTGTAACTTTAGGACCTGTTGGTGCAGGCACTACTGGTGATCCGACAAATATTGGAGCAATTGCAATAAGACAAGGAACGAATACTCCTTCCGGAAGAATCGACGGAATTAGAGTTGGAAATACCTGGGGAATTATTCCGGTTGAACTTACCTCATTTAATGCTTCAGTTAATGGAAATATCGTAAGACTTAATTGGTCAACAGCCACAGAATTAAATAATTCTGGATTCGATATTGAACGAAAAACTTCCAATGGTGAATGGAAAAAAATAGGATTTGTAAAAGGCGCAGGAACTACAACAACAATTCAAAACTATTCTTTCACAGATAAAGATTTAAATTCTGGTAAATATAGCTACCGATTAAAACAAATCGATTTTGATGGCAAATTTGAATACTCAAAATCAGTTGAAGTTGATGTTAATGCCGCCTACAATTTTGAATTGGCTCAGAATTATCCAAATCCGTTTAATCCGACAACATCAATTAGTTTTTCTATCCCGCAAACAGGATATGTTAAACTTTCAGTTTATAACTTACTCGGTCAGGAAATAAAAACGTTAATAAATAGAAATATGGAAGCCGGTAATTATTCCATTGATTTTGATGCAGAGGGATTATTCAGCGGAGTTTACATTTACCGTCTGGAATCAAATGGAATGACATTAACCAGAAAGATGACCTATTTGAAATAAACTTTCTTAAAGATTATTTTCCATTAAAGTATAATCCCCCTTTAATACAGGGGGATTATTTATAAATAGAGGTAGAGATTATGAAAAAAATAATTTTGACAGGAGCAACAGGCTTAATCGGAAGATGTTTAGTAAATGAATTTTTCAAAGCAAAATATCCTGTTATAGCCATTGTAAGAGATTATTTTTCAGCAAAAACAATACTTCCCAGACAAGTTGAGTTTATTGAATGGGACTATAAGTCATCTAAAATAAATCTTGACCTTCTTGAAAACTCATATTCTGTCATTCATTTGGCTGGTGCTGGTGTTTTTGCCAAAAGATGGAATCAAGCTTATAAAAAAGAAATTTACTCTTCTCGAATTGAGTCAACTAAGAGTTTATTAAAAATTATTTCTAAGCTTGACAGCAAACCAGAAAGTTTTATTTGTTCATCTGCAGTTGGTTATTATGGAAATAGAGGAGATGAAGTTTTAACTGAAGAATCAGTGCCGGGCAATGATTTTTTAGCAAAAGTATGTGTTGATTGGGAAAAAGAGGCTTCGAAAGCAACAGATTTAGGAATGCGTTGGGTAAGTATTAGAACTGGAATAGTACTTTCAAGAAAAGGGGGTGCGTTAAAAAAAATGTTAACTCCCTTTAATTTTTTTATTGGCGGACCTTTGGGCTCAGGTAATCAGTGGTTCCCTTGGATTCATATTAAAGATATTGTGGGAATTTATAAGTTCTCAGTTGAGAATAAAAAATGTGATGGTCCTATAAATGCTGCTGCCCCGGAGAATATAACTATGAAAAATTTTGCAAAAGAACTTGGGAAAATTTTAAAAAGACCGAGCCTTTTTTCAGTTCCAGAATTTTTATTAAAAATTGCTGTTGGTGAGGCTGCATCTGATATCATCTCCAGCCAGCGAATAAATTCTCAAAAACTTGTTCAACTAGGTTATAAATTTCAATTCCCAAATCTAAACACAGCATTGTATGATTTGTTAAGCTCTGACTAAATTTTCAATTAGATTCTATATTAACAAATAAAAAAATATTTTCTATGAAGTTTATTTTTTCCAAATTATTTTTGAGTTAAAAGAATAAACTTTATGAAAAAATTATTTCTATTTTTCTTCCCGATATTACTTTATCAAAGTTGTGAAACAAATCCACCAGTTGATCCGAATAAAAATTCAGTTAAAACCGGAGAAGTTTTGATTGAAATAACTTTTCAGAAAGGAAATCAAAGTTCTTATTCCAGAACTGTATTGCTCGAGGATTTTGCTAACGTAAGTTGCGTACCTTGTGTTACTTCAAATCGGATTCTTGAGTCTTTAGAAAAATATTCATTTACAAGCAATAAATTGAAAATCATTAAGTTTGCAACGAATTTCCCTTCACCGGTTGATCCTTTTTATTTGACAGCAAAACAATTTTGTGATTACAGAATGAGCTTTTATAACATAATGTTTGCGCCAACTATTATTATTGATGGACTTATGCGACCAACTCCTTCAGATTCAAATCAGATTAAATCAGGAATAAATCAAAAACTTGATTCACCATCAAACTTTTTAATTCATTTGACTCAGCAGAAAGTCAATAACGGCTTATTTATCAAATTGAATATTATTTCTAATAATATTGATACAACATTTTTAAGTAATTATTTCTTAAGAACAGCTATCGTTGAAAAGGAAATAGAGTTCTCTTCACCTCCCGGATCAAGCGGAGAAGTAAAATTTTACGATGTAATGCGGGTTCTTTTCCCAAATAATCAGGGAATAAATTTAAAGGATCTAATTGGAAGTAAAATTTTCAGATATGCGGAAGTCATTGATTCTTCCTGGAATATTGATAGACTGAAAGCAATTTCTTTTATTCAAAATAATACTACAAGGGAAGTAGTTCAAACATCAAACAATTAACTTGAAAAGGAGTAATTATGAAAAAGATGACACTTTTTTTATTGTCCTTTCTTTTTTCTTATTCAGTTTTAGCACAGGAAATCAAGGTTCAATTCAATACAGTTAATGGTTATGGGAATAACCTTTACATTGATAATCTTACTTTAGGTACGCAATTCAACCTTGATGTAGCTGTTCTGTCTATTGATAATATAATTAAAGACACGAGTTATGCTATTGGCTCAAATCCATTTGTAATTGCTCCAGTAGTTTCTTTTATCAATCTCGGAAAACAAAATATTACCTCTCCGTTCAGTGTTACTATGACTGTTACTCCTGGAACTTATTCAAGCACAAAATCCATTGCTGCACTGACTAGTGGTTTATCTACTTCTGTAACTTTTGATAATCTTATAATAACACCCGGTCAGCAAATTAACATAACTGTAACTGCAAATATGCAAGGAGATCAAAATTTATCGAATAATACTCTCTCCCAAAGTTCCCTTTATTTACCTGGTTTTGAAAGAAAAGTTTTACTTGAAGAATTCACAAGTTCTACCTGCGGACCTTGTGCAGCAAATAACCCAACAATTGATGCATTTGTTCATAATAAATTTGATTCTTTGGTCGCAATTAAATATCATATGAACTGGCCTTCACCAGGAAATGACCCTATGTATCTTTATAATCCTACGCAGGCTACAGACCGAAGAACTTATTATGGAGTTAATGCAGTACCTACTGTAATTATGGATGGAGTTGTGAGACCAGATTATCCATATACTTTACCTAACAGTTTACCAGATGCCTTTAATTCAAGAAAAACAAAAGGAACTCCTGTTAATCTATCAGTAATAAACACCAGAATGGCTGGGGATACAATAAGAG
This sequence comes from uncultured Ignavibacterium sp., assembly GCA_937942875.1. GTDB lineage: Bacteria > Bacteroidota > Ignavibacteria > Ignavibacteriales > Ignavibacteriaceae > Ignavibacterium. Next base: position 12,669 of record CALEBT010000085.1, read on the forward strand.
CTGATATAACATTGAACATATCTTCAAATCTGCCTGCAGGACAGTATTTTTTGCGAGTACACGCTATTGAAAGAGTAATAAGGTATCCTAATCCTCCGGGAACAAATGGTGAAAAAGATTTTTATGATGTTTTCCGTCGTGCTTTCCCTAATTCACAGGGAATTCAAATTCCTACTAATGCCGGGACGTATTACTATGTTGTTAAATATCCTTTGGATATGAATGTATGGGTTGATAGCTCAATTTACACAGCGGTTTTTGTACAAAATGATGCTACAAAGGAGGTATTAAATTCTGCTAAGTCCAGAAATTATACAGAATCTGCTTTTGTATATGAAGAACCTGAAAGTTTTTATGCTCCAAAACCGATAGTTGCTTTTGATTTTATTGAAGCCAACAATGCAGTACAAATTGAAAATAATAATCCTGTTTTTAGTAACAATTTTTATTATGAACTTTTTGATGGACAGTTTCTACCACCGGGATGGTCACTTATTAATCCTGATGGAGGAATAACATTCACTCAATTCACCGGTGCAAACGGACCTTCTTTTGGAGGTAATAAATCAATCAAAATTGATTTTTATTCATATAGCTCTACTAATCAAAATGACTTTTTGTATTCACGAGTTTATACCGGATTAAATGAATTCGATTCATTGAAATTCGATTATGCTCACGCAAATTATCCGGGATACACAGATAGATTGATTGTCAAACTTTCGTTAGATGGAGGAGCTACATATCCACATACAATTTTTGATAAATCCGGTGCATCACTTGCAACTGCCGGCTCATCTTCAAGTTCATTTACTCCAACTTCAGCATCTCAATGGGCTACTTTTAGTTATTCCTTGATGCAGGCTATTCCTGTAGAATTGACATCTTTTGAAGCGCAAGCAAATGGTTTGGATGTTGAGTTAAGCTGGGCTACAGCAACTGAAAAAAATAACTATGGTTTTGAAATACAAAGAAAATATGGAGAAAATTTTATAACAGTTGGTTTTGTAAAAGGTAGTGGACACTCAACTTCTGTGAAAAAATATAGCTTTACAGACAAACAGTTGAACGAAGGAACATATACTTACAGATTAAAGCAAATTGACTTCAGCGGGGCATACCATTATTCACAAGAAATTGAAGTTTTAATCACTGGTCCAAAAGTTTATTTTATAGAACAGAATTTCCCTAATCCGTTTAATCCTGAAACAACTATTAGATTTAACTTAGCTGCCAGTTCAAATGTAACGCTGAAAGTTTACAACAATCTTGGAGAAGAAATTAAAACTCTGTTTTGCGGAAAATTGAATGCTGGAAGAAATGAAATAGCTTTTGATGGTACAGGTTTAAGCAGCGGCATATATATCTACAGAATTGAGGCTGTTGGAGATGATGGTTCGATTTTTACTTCTGCAAAGAAAATGAATTTAATGAAATAAATAAATGCCCGCTTCGGCGGGCTTTTTAATTATATATATTGTTTGAGTTTCTTTCAAGAATATTGAGCAAAGATACTTTGACCGCAATCAAATTGATTATTAGAAAACTATACTAGAAAAAGATAGATTAGTTTATGTAAAGCTGGGAAAGAGTTGTTAGTTTAATGAACAATTAAAAATGAATAATTAACAATTCTTTGTGGCTTGGAGTCTTTGTGGCAAAAAACTGCCACGAAGGCACCAGGACACAAAGAATAAATAACAGATTAGCTTACCGAAATAAAAATTTTCAGAAACTTTCAGCTCAAAAACTTATATCTTGTTTAAATATTATTCTTTAATAACTTGCAGAGTAAAAAATTATAGGTTAAATATTTAATTAATGACATTCTTAAATCCTGCTATTTTAATCGGCTTATTGGCTGCAACCATACCTGTAATCATTCATTTATTAAATCTCAAAAAACTAAAAAATGTGGAATTCAGTACTCTGATGTTTCTGAAGGAACTTCAGAAGAATAAAATCAGAAAAATTAAAATCAAGCAATGGCTTCTGCTTTTATTGAGAGTTCTAATAATCATATTTATAGTATTATCATTTGCAAGACCAACACTACAGGGATTAAGTATTGCTGGAGTGACTTCAGCAGCTAAAACTACTTCAATATTTCTTATTGATAATTCATTCAGTATGTCAGTAATTGATCAGAAAGGTTCTTTCATAAATCAAGCAAAGGATATTACTGAAAAAATAATTTCTCTCCATCAAGATGGGGATGAAGTTTTTGTAAATTTTATAGCAGCCGATTCTGTTTCAACATTAAATCTAAATTCTCCTGATTTTCTTAATTCAATGAAAGCGAGCGACATTTCATTCCTTAAACCAGATATAAAACAAAACCTCATTTCAGCAGCAGTGCTTATTAACAAAAGTAAAAATTTTAATCGGGAGATTTTTCTATTATCAGATTTTCAGAAGAATCTTTTTCCATCTGAACAAGAAAAAAATGATTTCAGTGAATTATTTAATGAACGCATTAAAATATACTCATTACACTTTAAGAAAGATGATATCTTTAATTTGTCAATAGATGATGCTAAACCCGAAAACCAAATCATTCAAAAAGGAAGTACTCTGAGTTTTATTGTTACAGTAACAAATCATTCTCAGCAAAATCTTCAAAACAGAGTCTTGTCGCTTTTTATAAATGAAAAAAGGGTTGCTCAGAAAAGTTTTAATATTAGTGCAAATGAAACTCAGAAAATAAATATTGAAACTACTCTCTATTCCGACGGACAGATTAATATTCACGCAGAATTAGAAAGTGATGACATTCAATACGATAACTATTACTATATGGTGATTAATGTTCCTGATAAAATCTCTGTTTTGATATTAAGGAATGAAAATTCAAATCCCGATTTTTTGAAACTTGCTTTGCAAACTTTACCAAATGAAAAAATAATTGTTGAGGAAAAAGACCCTCTGCAAAGTACTTTCATACAACTGAATAGTTATGATGTTATAATTTTAGTTTCAGACTATTATGAAAATCTTGCTCAACTAAAAAATTATATCGAGCAAGGTGGTTCTCTTATCATAATACCATCAGGCAGGATAAACTATAATAATTATAACAGTTTAATAAACAATTTGGGATTTGGCAAGTTTGATAGTTTTATATCAAATGCAAATAAAGTTAGTTTACAGTTTGATAGGGTTGATTATGAGCATCCGGTTTTCAAGGATTTATTTTCTAATAATCAACAGAAAAAGATAGATAGCCCAATTATTACTCAGTTCTTAAAAAATTCCGCATTAACTGGTGTACCAATTATAACTCTTTCAGATAACTCGGGATTTTTAATTGAAAATAAAATAGGTAAAGGAAAAGCTTTTTTGTTTAATTCTGCTTTCAATACGGAATGGAGTGATTTCCCTGTTAAATCAGTATTTGCACCACTTGTTGTTAAATCTGTTTTTTATTTATCTCAGAAAGATTTTAGTTCTTATCAATTAAATGCAGGAGATGAATTTACATTCGAAATAAGTAAAATAAATTCTCCCCGAATTATTATTAAAAGACCAGATGGAACAGAAGATTATTTTCAACTAAATGAAATAAGTTCTCAGATTTTACGTTATAAAAAAACTAATCTTGCCGGAGTTTATAATATTGTTTCAAATGATAAAATCATTACCGGGTTTTCTGTCAATCATCATAAGTCAGAATCCAAACAGGAGTATTTGTCAACTAAAGATTTCGAGAAATTTTTAGAGGGTTTTAATTTCAAAGGTCAACTAATTGAAATCAAACCAAATGAAAATCCAATTGAAAGTATAAATCAATCCCGCTTCGGAACTGAATTATGGAAATTATTCGTTTTACTTGCAATAATTACAGCAATAGTTGAAATGATTATTTCGAGAAATAACAAAAAGGAATTTCAGTCATTAACTGAATTTGATTAATTATGATAGAAGTAGCAAAAAAAACACTTGAACGGGCTATGCTGATTGCCCTCGATACAAAAGAGTTCAGCAAAGAAACGGTTGAAGAGCATATTGATGAACTGGAAGAATTAGCTTCAACAGCAGGTGCTGAAACTATA
>CALEBT010000086.1 GCA_937942875.1 uncultured Ignavibacterium sp.
GGCAGTTTATATTGGTGGGGACTCAGACACACTTGCTTGCATAAATGGCTCTATTGCCGAAGCATTTTATGGAATACCTCAATCAATCGTTAATGCAATAAAGTTAAAGCTCGATGATCATTTGTTGAATATTGTAAATCATTTTTGTGATAAATATAAAGTTGTTCGGAATTGACCCCCGTCAGTTCCGTGCGTTTTTCTTTGCGGAACAGTCAGGAGACTGTTCCCTACTTTTCTTTTAAATTGATCGTCCGATTTAAAAAAATGCTAAGGACCGAAATCTAAAAATTCGAATACAATACTTTTCACTTATCATTTTACGGTTGAAAATTCATATGTAAAATCCACTTAAACTGACCACTTCCAACAGGTGAAGGCTGCACAACTGTGTATCCATCCTCCATTAAGAATCTTGCAGTTGATGTGCTTGCCGGAGGATTAAATTGATAGACAGCCGTTCCATTTGGACAAACCACAGTAATCGAACCAGACCAGGTTTCATACATTTCAAAATTTAACCATGGATAACCAAAATTATCTGCTTCCATTTCTCTACTTAATTGTATGCTCCCTACAACTGTCTCTGTTCCGATACAAATTGATTGTTCAATTCCATTCCAATCTACTGTCCCGCTTCCGCTGATTTCACCATAAGGTTCATTATAAGTGTTGACAATAAAAGGCACGAAACCTTTGATTGTTCTTTGTATTGTTCCGCTGCCAACGTTATATGTCATATAATGATCATATTCAAGCTCGCCCCTTATGAAACAACGATTTCTGATTTCAATAATTCTGTCACCAACTCTTCTGATAAGTTGTTGATCAGAAGTAAGCAGCTGAACCATTTCACCATACTTAAATAGTGCTTGCTGGTAGTAACCACAAGGATCTTCAGGTATTGGTAAATTCAAAAATGCATTTACCTGTTGAATGATTTTCTGCTCGAGTGATTCCAGCAATTGATTAGCTAATTGATCTTCACCGATTGCCTGCAACAGTTCAATATATTGCAGCAATCCTTTGATCAATTCAGAAAAACTCTGCCAATCCATCAAATCAGTTACAGAACCTGCATTTGTTTTATTCGACTGAGTAATAATCTCCTGATTGCTTGGCTGAGCACCCCCATAATCACTGAAGTGATATATTTCAGATGTAATGGAGTTATCAGTTATCTCAGTTTTGAATAATGGTATTGCAAAGTCCGATGCTTTGCGACTGTAAAGAATAGTTTTGGAAGTATCTGAAATCGTTTTGCTGAATATTATTTTTAATTGTGCGGCATGTCTTAACTTCAATCCATCCGGCAGAATACGAATTGTATTAATCAAATTATCTGAGAATGGATTGCTTTCTATTTTTTTAACAGTTGAAGTGTAATGGTCTTAGATTCAGAAAATGCATATTTAGGAATTGTCAGGATAATTCTATCACCATTTGAGCTCGTTTACTCAAGAGTTCCGCCATCTTTGGGAGATATATTTTTTGTTGTCTGAATGGATACATCTGCATCTACGGGGTTACTGTCTTCCTTGCAGCCCGATGCTATTAGAAGAAGAATTATGAAGATAAAACAATTAAGAAACCATTTATTAACTGATTTCATAATTTCACCTCATAATTCAATTATGATTTGAAATAAATTTTTTTTAAAGATTTTTACTACAGTAAATGAAAGAACAAATAGACAAAGATTGAAAAAAGAGTTTAGAATTTTTTTACAATTTCAATGTTTAGATAATTCCTCAATGGAAACTTCATATTTTTCTTTTGGAAAGTCAATTAGAGTTGTTTTGCAAATGGCAAGTATTATTTGCGATATCAAAGATTTTAGAATTATTAAAGAATATGTTTATTTATTCTTCGCTGAATAACATGCAATCATTTCTTTTATATTTTCTTTAAGTTCCTGTGGTTTAATAATCTCAATTGCATCCCACCAACTTATACACCAGGATGAAAGTGTATTGGTAATAGGTTGCTTTGTTCTTAAAATAATGAATCCATCCGCTTCTTCCAGATCAAATGATTCAAACCAAATTTTATCAAATAACTCATCACGAACATCTGGAACAAATTTAAATTCGATATCATATAATTTCTGCTTATCTGGCGACAGCGAAAGACCATCAAAACTTTTATTGGTTAACTTAATTTTTTGAATTCTGCTTAAGTAAAAGGATTTAATAATATCCTCACCTTCCTTAAAAGCATACAATATCCAGTTAAATCCAACACAAGTTAACCTAACAGGTAAAAGATTGTAACTGGCTGACTTTCCGTCATAAAATCTTTTATATTTTAATTCGAGGATTAGATGTTCGTTAATAGCTTTGGAAGCCAAAACAATTTTTGAGAAAAAATTCTTTCTATTGGTTTTGCTAAATGCTTTCACCTGATTATAAATTAAATCTGAATTTAATTTAAGCGGAAGATAATTGGATGCTAGCGAAATAAGTACAGATGTCTGTGGAATTTCTTCGAGAATCAATTTATTATTTTTACTGAAAATACGAATTCCTAGATCCCTTAAAGCTTTTATATCACGATTGATAGTTACTTCTGCAACTTTGAATAAAAATGCGGCATCCGCTTTGGATAGTTCTTCATCATTGATGATTCGAGCTAAAAGTTCAGACCTGCGAAGTATGTCATCAGTATAGCTTTTCAATTTTTATCATCTTATGATAAGATTTCTTTAGAAACAATTTTTAATTTACAGATGAAATGGAAATAATAATTTTAATAATTGTCTGGTATTTTCTCGGTAACTATCTGAAAGGGTGCTTTAGGTTCATTCTAATATTTTTACTTTTTGTTTTATTGATTACTGTTCTGGGTTGACATAAAAATATCATCTGGAGTAATGTAGATAGCATAATTTTTAGAATGAGTGAATTTAATCTGTTGGAGTTCAATTTTTTCAAATTCAACATTACTTTTTCTATAATCATTAAAAAATTTTTCCTCACATTTCATATCCTCTATTCCATGTAAATCGAAACACAATGCTAGTCCAAAAAAATTATCAAGATGTTTAGCATTATGAATTTTTTTTATATCGTCAATAAAGCTACCGTGTTTAGAATTAAATTTTTCATTACTATATTTTATTTCAATTATTATATCACAGTATCGCTGATAATTATTTATTTCATCATATATGGATTTTTCTGATAGTATGCCAATGTCGATATTAGAGATATTATATTTCGAAAAATATTCCTTATCCCTTCCATACTCAGTTTTAATTGGTAAAATTTTTTTCTCTTTGAACTTTTTGAAGAAATGATCCTGCTTTAAGCTTACAGTAATTTGCCTTTCATTGAATGCTTCACAAAGTAAATAAAATAAAAATGCTCGCAAATCTTCTTCATAGAAAAAATTAGCTGGATTTTCTTGAAATTTTTTTGTTAATATTTTAATTGATTTTTCGACTAATTCTATTTTATCTAAAAACTGATTTTCAGAGAGAGTCATAATTACTCCTGTAATATTTTTTCTACAAAACTAAATTTAAAGTATTAATTTTTCCAGACTTCATTAAAAGATCATAAACTTCATCGGTGTTTAACATTGAATTATTTGAAAGATTTACTTCCTTAATAGATTCCATTTCAAAAAGATCGCAGGGAATTTTTTTTAATTTATTGTAACTTAAATTTAAAACTTTTAATTCTGGTAAAGCTGTAAGCTCTGCCGGCAATTCTTCAATATTGTTATCTGATAGATAAAGCACTTTCAATTTGATCAATCTGGAAATGGTTTTGGGTAACTCTTTTATTTTATTAGAATAGATATAAAGATATTCAAGATTTGTAAGTTGCGATATTTCATCGGGTAAATAAGAAATCCCCTTATTATCAATGATGTGTAATTCTTTAAGATTAGAAAGTTTAAATAAACTTTTGGGTAATTCATTTAGAGATGTTCTTTCAAGTATTAATACTTCAAGATTTGTCATTCTTGGTAAAGATATAGGTAGTTTTGTTAAAAACTTAAGTTTTAATGAAAGACATTTAAGGTTTATTAGATTTGTTAATTCTTCAGGAATTTCACTTATGAGTAACTCATAAAGTTCAAGCTTTTTAACCCAGTTAAAACTCAACATAAATTGAGGGAATTCCTGAAAGTTGTAGTCATCAATTATTAGTGTCTCTGATTTATTTGCATAACAGTTAAACACTGATTTACTTACATAGAAATAATCAATAATTTTCTCGTAGGATATTAAATCAGCTTCATCTTTATCTTGTTCGTAATACTTTTTTATTTCGATATCTGGTACAACAAAATATTCTAACTCTTCTGTGATTTTATAGATTTCTCTTAATGTCCTTCTCACCAAATCAAAAAATATCTCAATCTTAATAGGCATAGAGCTGTTAAACTTTTCATAAATTTCATATAACGGAGTATTTCTGATAAAATACTTTGGATTTATAGATGCTTCATCAAAATAGCCAAATTTTGACTCGACAAAAGTAAAATTTTCATTGTAATCCATTTCAGCAAAAAAGGTAACAAAGAATTTATCATCCTTTTGTAATGTTAAATCAATATATGATTCATAATTTTTATCTGTGGCATAATCAATTATAATTACACCATGATAATCTCCAACCTGAACCACATATTTTGGTTGGCTGTAGCTGTTTAATATTTTTGTTTCTGGTCTCACTTGTCGGGTTATCCATTTTTTTATAGTTAATTATAAATCATTAAAAAATGAAATTCTTATCATTAAATGATAAATAAATCTATTGGAGAGGAAATATTGACGAAGGATTAGAGATATTGAATTTGGAATGACAAATTATGTAATTAGATATAGCAATATAAGCTAGGATTAGATCCTGAAAAAAGGTTGAAGAACTTAAATAAGATTATGTAATAGGTGAAATGTCTTTAGAAATGCTTTAAGGAATTTAGATCTCACTATAGGTAATAAAAATCAAAAATAATTATATGAAGCCATAGATAAAATGTGTTGGTGAGAAAAGACAAAGGCGGTGTTAACAAGTCAAAAGTCAAAATACACTCTTTAAATTTATCGCATAGATACTTAAAAGATACATAAAAAAGGATATAAGATAACGGTTTATATTAAAAAACGACTTTGGTTAGGTTTCAAAACTGAACGATTTTCAGTAATTAGTTTATTATTTGCCGTATGATTTGAATAATTAAAAAGCAAAATACGAAGGTTGAGATATATGGAACTTTAATTATAAAGAAAGTTAAACAATCAGTTATGATTATTAAATTTTTTAACTTCTCGAAAAAATAAATGGATATTCAAACATCAAAGTTATCCTTCCTCTTAAGTGAATAATAAGTGGAGTAAAAGAATATAAAATTGAAGGCTATGATTACTGCAATATCCGATAACATATTATCTGCAGAAAAACCAATTTCGCTTATTACAATAGAAGAATTTGACTTATACTCAGATATCAAACTTGCCTCAAAAGACCATCTGCTGATCATAAAAGCTGCAATTACTTTTATGAAATCTTTCATTATTGCAAATTTACTTATCAGTCCTCCTAAAATAATTTTAGGTATCAATACAATCGGAAC
>CALEBT010000087.1 GCA_937942875.1 uncultured Ignavibacterium sp.
ATTAGAAGAAGAAAATTCTTGATTAGAAGTAGAAATTAGTATAACTTTGCCTCGCAAATTTTGATTTGCTGGCGTAGCTCAGTTGGTAGAGCAGCTGACTTGTAATCAGCAGGTCGGGGGTTCAAATCCCTTCGCCAGCTCTCTGTTAAATCCCTGTAAACTAATCTCTTACAGGGATTTTCTTTTTTTATCCTGTCCTACCAATAAATTTATTGCTTTCGAAAATACTTGCGAATCTTAAAATGGTCGAAATTAAAATTATAGATTTGCAATAAATTTGCTTTTTCAATGTAAAAAAAAGAAAATTACTTTAAACTGATTCTTTTTGAAAGATAGGAATCTTGTTTTAATAATTTTAAGTCTGATATTTAGTCAATTTCTGTAAACGAATAAAACTTTAAACTTTAATATCTTCCCCCTCTGAATATAATATTTGAATAAAAGTCTTTATATAAATTATTAAAATTTACATCTATTTTATTCTTTTGAATTAACTCATTTTTTCGATAAGTTTGCCAACAAAAATCTTTGATAATTATTATGTTAGAACAATACATACCGGTATTTATAGTGATTCTTACAGCACTGATATTTGCTGTTGTAACAGTTTTTTCCTCTGAGATTTTTGGTCCTAAAAGACCAAACCCTGATAAGCTCTCTACATACGAAAGTGGTATGAAACCAATAGGCTCAACAAATGAGAGAGTTTCTGTGAAATACTATCTTGTAGCAATGTTTTTCATCATTTTTGACCTTGAAGTAATTTTCATTTATCCGTGGGCAGTACAATTCAAAAAATTATTTGGTGAAATTGGAATTTCAGCCTTCATTTCTATGTTCATTTTTTTAGTAGTTCTTGAACTTGGTTATTTATATGCCTACAAAAAAGGAGGATTCAAATGGGATTAGAAGCCAAATTAAATACAGATGGATTTTTAGTAACTCAATTAGATGCAATAATCGCATGGTCAAGAAAAAATTCAGTATGGCCAATGCCTATGGGAATTTCCTGTTGTGCAATTGAAATGATGGCTGTTGGCGATCCAAAGTATGATATCGCACGCTTTGGCTCTGAAGTAATGAGATTCACTCCAAGACAGTGTGATTTAATGATTGTTGCCGGAACAGTTACATACAAAATGTCTCACGTTGTCCGAAAAATTTATGACCAGATGCCGGATCCAAAATGGGTTATAGCTATGGGAGCTTGCACCTCCACAGGTGGTATGTATCGTTCATATTCAGTTGTCCAGGGGATTGATCAATTCTTACCTGTAGATGTTTATGTTGCAGGTTGCCCACCAAGACCTGACAATCTTCTAAATGCACTAATTACAATTCAAGAGAAAATCGGAAATACGAGGGCAAGAGATTTTCAGGATGTTAAAATTCCAGATTTGAAAGTAATTCAACCTAATTGATTATGAAAATAAAGGATTTAATAAAAAGTAAAATCGAAACTAAATTTCCAGATAATCAGATTGAATTTTCTGAGTATTTGGATGAGTTTTGTGTCAAAGTAAACAAAAATCATATCGTTGAGATTAGTAACTTTCTTAAAAATGATGAAGATCTCAAATTTCAACTTTGTGAGGATATAACAGCTGTTGACTGGGCAGTAAGGACAAACAGGTTTACTTTAGTTTATCATATATTCTCTCTGAAAAATAATTTCAGATTAAAGATAAAATCGGATGTTGATGAATCTGATTGTAGCATTGATTCCGTTTCTTCTGTTTGGGGCGCAGCTAACTGGCAGGAACGAGAATGTTATGATATGTATGGAATAATTTTTAACAATCATCCTGATTTACGAAGAATGTATATGCCTGAGGATTTTGAATATTATCCATTAAGGAAAGATTTCCCTTTAATGGGAATACCTGGTTCACTATCACTACCGAAGAAATAAAATTATGGAAAAACTAAAAAAAGAGGATGTAAATCCTAAAATATTAGATGCGTTATTAAAGGATACAGATATAACCATTGAGGATGCACTTGATAATGAAATGATTTTGAACATGGGTCCTCAGCATCCTGCTACTCACGGTGTATTAAGAGTATTACTCCGACTTGATGGAGAAACTGTTATGAACGCAGTTCCTGAGCTGGGTTATTTACATCGTGGCTATGAGAAGATGGCTGAAAATATGAGCTACTATGAATATATCCCTCATACTGACAGATTAGATTACATATCTCCAATGGCTAATAATGTAGCGTGGGTGTTAGCTGTTGAAAAATTAGCTGGTATTGAAGTTCCTCTTCGTGCTCAATATATCAGAATGATGATTGCAGAATTAGCCAGAATTGCATCTCATTTGGTTGCGATAGGTGCATTTGCTATGGATGTTGGTGCATTAACTGTGTTTTTATGGACTTTAAGAGAGCGCGAAAAGATTCTTGATATATGGGATATTCTTTGTGGTGCAAGATTTACAAACAGTTATACCAGAATTGGTGGTGTTGCAAATGACGCACAACCTGAAGCTCTGGCAAAAGTAAAATGGTTTATTGATCAGTTTGATGATAACCTGACTGAATGTGAAAAGCTATTAAATTCCAACAGAATCTTTATAGAAAGACTTGAAAACATTGGTGTTCTTCCTCCTGATGTAGCAGTTGATCTTGGTGTTACTGGTCCAAGTTTAAGAGCTTCCGGAGTTGAGTTTGATTTAAGAAGAGCCACTCCTTATTTACAATATGATAAAATAGATTTTAATGTTATTACTTACAAAGAAGGTGATAGTTTAGCAAGATATTTTGTCCGCGTTGATGAAATGAGAGAGAGCGCAAAAATAGTTCGTCAGGTCCTTGATAAGATGCCGCAGGGTGAAATAATGGCAAATATGCCCAAAAAAGTTCTGCCAAAAAAAACTGAAATCTATACAAGGATGGAAGAACTTATTCACGATTTTATGATTGTAAATTTTGGAATTAACCCCCCTGTTGGAGAAATCTATCACGCAATTGAAGGTTCAAAAGGTGAACTAGGATTTTATCTTGTAAGCAAAGGAGAAGGCCATCCCTGGAAATGTAAAATAAGGTCTCCTTCGTTCAATAATCTTCAGGCGCTTCCTTATTTAGTTAAAGGACATATGATTTCAGATGTGGTTGCAATTATTGGAAGCATTGACCCTATTATGGGGGAAGCTGATAAGTGAGTTCAGATTCAGGTTCAAGAGGTTATGTTAAGTTAAATTATGAAAAATTGGATGTTTACTATCGTTGTTTAGATTTTATTGAGTTTACTGAAAATATATTAAAGAAAGTTACCTAAGTTCTTTTTTGTATGACCATTTAGAAATAAGTTCTTCATCAATTGCATTAAATATTACATAAGGTACCGGAAAGTTTACTTCAAAAGAAAAAAATAAATACTATGATATTGCTCAGGGTTCTGCTGTTGAGTCTGGTGATTGTTTAGACATTTTATTAAAGAAAAATAAAATTACTAAATAAGAGAATGAAAATGGTAAAATTATATTAATTGAAATTTTATCTATGCTC
>CALEBT010000088.1 GCA_937942875.1 uncultured Ignavibacterium sp.
AAAAATAAATACTATGATATTGCTCAGGGTTCTGCTGTTGAGTCTGGTGATTGTTTAGACATTTTATTAAAGAAAAATAAAATTACTAAATAAGAGAATGAAAATGGTAAAATTATATTAATTGAAATTTTATCTATGCTCATTGGATTAATAAAAAGTAATTCAAATAGAATATATGAGGAATCAGATAAATACGGTATCGATTATAAAACAGAATAAACAAAGAAATAATATATGAATTTGAACCTTTACCTGAACCTTAACCTTAACCTGAAAATAAACATATAAAACTATGGAATTTAACTTTACACCTGAAAATCTTGAACGCATAAATACGGAAATAAAAAAGTATCCTAAAAAACAAGCGGCAGTAATGGCTGCGTTATATATCGCCCAGGAACAAAATGGATATATAACTAATGAAATAATGTCTAAAATAGCTGAGATATTGGATATGCATCCGCACGATGTTCTGAGTGTTGTTACTTTTTATACAATGTACTTTCAAAAACCTATGGGTAAATATCATATTCAGGTTTGCACTAATGTCTCCTGTATGCTTCGGGGAGCCTATGAAATATGGAATCAATTAAGAGAAAAACTTCAGATTGAAAATCTGGAAGTTACTTCTGATGGCAAATTTTCTCTTGAAGAAGTAGAATGTATGGGAAGTTGCGGAACTGCTCCAATGTTTGCAATAAATGAAGATTTTTACGAAAACCTTACCAAAGAAAAAGTTGAAGAAATTATAAATTCATTAAACTGATTAAAAAGAATTTCAAATATGATAAAAATAGTTTTACCTGATATTGAAAATTTGCATCAACTTGATGTTTATAAAGAAAATGGCGGATATACCGCAGTAAAAAAAGCTTTAACACAATCACCCGATGATATTATAGATCAGGTGAAAAGGTCAGGATTAAGAGGCAGAGGTGGTGCAGCTTTCTCTACTGGGTTGAAGTGGAGTTTTATGCCGAAGACTACTGATAAGCCAAAATATTTATGTGTCAATGGTGATGAAAGTGAACCGGGTTCATTCAAAGACAGACAGATTTTTGAATATAATCCTCATCAGTTGATCGAAGGAATTTTGATTAGTTGCTATGCTATTGGTGCTAAAACCTGTTATATATACATTCGTGGTGAATATCATAAATGGATAAGGTTAATGCAGAAAGCAATAGATGATGCTTATGCTGCAGGATTAGTTGGTGAAGCAATGAAAACAACTTTTTCTACAGATTTTCATTGTGATATTTATATTCATAAAGGTGCAGGTGCATATATATGTGGAGAAGAATCTTCACTGATGAATTCACTTGAGGGTAAACGGGGATATCCCAGAATTAAACCTCCTTTCCCGGCGCAAAATGGTTTATGGGGCTGCCCGACAACAATAAACAATGTTGAAACAATTACAAATATTCCTCCAATTATTAATAATGGATGGGATTGGTTTGCTTCCATTGGAGAGCCAAAACATCCAGGAACTATTCTTTTCGGAGTTAGTGGTCACGTAAATAAACCAGGTGTCTATGAGTTACCAAGTGGAACTTTATTAACTGAGATTATTTACAAATATGCCGGCGGAGTACCAGGAGATAAAAAAATATTATGTGTAATTCCCGGAGGTTCTTCAATGCCACCATTAAGAGGAGATAAACTCGAAGGTGTAAAAATGGATGCAGAGTCTTTAAAGGCAGCCGGTTCTGCTATTGGTACTGGTGGTATTATTGTAATGGATGAAGATACTGATCTGGTTAAAGTTTTAGCTCGAATTGCCCATTTTTATCACCACGAAAGTTGTGGGCAGTGCACTCCTTGTCGAGAAGGTACTGGTTGGTTAGAAAAAATTCTTAAAAGAATTATTGCTGGCAAAGGTTCTGTTAATGATTTGGATTTATTGATAACCGTTGCAAATCAGATTGAAGGAAATACTATTTGTGCATTAGGTGAAGCTGCCGCCTGGCCTGTAAAATTTATGGTTGAAAGATTCAGAGATTATTTTGAAAAGAGAGTTAATAAAGAAATCAATCTTGAAGTAGCTAATAAAGTCCATTCAATGAGACATTCGGCCATTACAGTTGAGGAAATTCAACATTAAAGGCTATCCTGAAAATACAGGACAGCCTTTCTGATAATTTAAGCTCTTGATCCGAGTTCCTTGTCTAAAAAATACAAACCTTGTTTGCTGTCTCCAATCATTTCAAATTTTGCTATAATTTCTTCAACCGTAGTAACTTCTTCTACCTGTTCATTTATAAACCAGTTTAGGAAATTTATTGAAGCAAAATCTTTTTCTTCGACAGCTTGATACATTATCTTGTTAATCATATCAGTAATTTTCTTCTCGTGAGCTAAAGTATCTTGCCAAACTTCCATAATTGATGACCAATCAGACTTGGGAGCTGTAATAGATTTTAAGATGACCTTTTTTCCAACAGTGACCAAATAATCATAAAATTTCATTGCGTGTTCACGCTCTTCATCTGACTGAACTTTCATCCATTTGGCTAATCCACGAAGATTTTTCTCTTCAAAAAATGCAGACATTGAAAGATACAGATATGATGAAAATAACTCAGCATTTATCTGCTCGAGCATTAAATCATAAATTTTGTTAGAAATCATAATTACCTCTGATTTTTGTTGTGCAAATATAGTTATTAGCTAAGAATTATTTATTTATTCAACATTAAGAATAAAAAAAATATTTAATTTTACTCATTATGATTTAATTTATTTAAAACAATGATCATTTTAGGTTAAACCAATATTTGTTTGGCATTGTCAAAGATTCAGTTTATAAAAAAATGATAAATAAGTTATCTATAATAAAACGAAAGGTATTCAATTGAAAATCAGATTTCTCATTCTGTTTGTGATTTCAAATAT
Organism: uncultured Ignavibacterium sp.; assembly: GCA_937942875.1. Lineage (GTDB taxonomy): Bacteria > Bacteroidota > Ignavibacteria > Ignavibacteriales > Ignavibacteriaceae > Ignavibacterium. The sequence continues at coordinate 2,899 of CALEBT010000088.1, forward strand.
TGTCATTCATGCCCAGTGGCAAAATATATGGACATCTCCCAATATCTCTGGTTCTGCTGTAACAGGTTATTTAAGTTTTCAAAAAAATGGAAATTCGTGGGACAAAAGATTCTATTACTTGGATAGTGTAAAGTTTTACGTATCTAATTCTCCAACAAGTATAAATCCTGAATTTACTTATTATTTTACACCTGAGGAAAAATTAGCGGGCTACCAGTTATATTCTTTGCAGACAGATTTGACTGGAGACGGAATAACAGATTTTTATGTAATTGGTTATGTTGGAACTTCTACGAATTACAGACAATATGTAAAAATTTTCAATATTGTAAATAACTCAATCATATTTCAGGGGAATCAGAATAATTATAGTTATTCATATCCAACATTAATTGATATAAACTCTGATGGTCTTTTAGAATGCGTTTTTACAAAATGGAATTATCCTTATAACAACAACTATCTCTACGAGGTATATTCTACCGGTTTAACTCCATCAGATGAACCGACAGAGCCAATGGGATATAAATTAAATCAAAATTATCCTAATCCTTTCAACAGTGAAACAAATATATCATTCAGTCTTGACAAGCCAGGTCAGGTCCAATTAAAAATTTATGGAATTAACGGTGAAGAGATTACCACTTTATTAGATGAATATAAATCGGCTGGAAATCATTCTGTCAGATGGAATGGGGCAGTGGAAAATAAGAGAGTTACATCCGGAGTATTTTTCTATGAATTAAATGTAGATGGAATATCCTCAGTAAGAAAAATGATTCATTTAAAGTAAGTAAAAATTAAAATTATGGTGAAATATGAAAACTTTTATAGTACCGGAAAATATCGCAATAAGTGACTCCGGCTTTATCTTTCTGCCTAGCACAGGAGAAACTTTTACGCTAAACGAGCTTGGTAAACAGATATTCAAATTATTGCAAGCAAAAAAAACAATTGAAGAAATTTCCTCAGAAATTTTAAAGGAATATGATATTGATACTTTGACCTTAGAACGAGATATTGAAGATTTTATTTTAAGACTAAAAAGCTTAAATCTGGTAACTCAAGTATGAAAATAGCAATAACTGGGCTGAACGCAACAGATAATCCCGGACCTGGTGTTCCAGTGATCAGAAGTTTAAGACATTCTAAAGAATTCGATGGTGAGATTATAGGATTTATTTATGATGTACTCGAACCAGGAATTTATATGGAAAATCTTACCAGAAAGAACTACTTAATTCCATACCCTTCCAGTGGACTTGAAAACCTTTACGAAAGACTTGCTTATATTCAGCAGCAGGAAAAAATTGACGTAATTATTCCCACTTTGGATTCCGAATTATTTGGTTTTGTAAAATTGGAAGACAAACTCAAAGAGCTTGGAATAAAAATGTTTCTGCCTTCTTTTGAACAATTGAACATAAGAGCTAAAGATAAATTATTTGATTTTTGTACTGACAACAATATATATGTTCCGAAGAATATTTTGGTTTCTTCTGTATTAGATCTTCACAAAATTCCTGAAGAATTTGATTATCCGGTAGTTGTTAAAGGAATTTTTTATGATGCATACATTGTAAACAATCTGGAAGAAGCAAAAACTGCTTTTCTTAAAATTTCTTCTAAATGGGGCTTACCAATAATTGTTCAAGAATTCTTAAAAGGAGATGAATTTAATGTTGTTGCATTAGGTGATGGCACAGGAATGACGGTAGGAGCTGTTGCAATGCGCAAGTTGTATATTACTGATAAAGGTAAAGGTTGGGCTGGTATTACAATTTTTGATAATAATCTAATTGAAATTTCTAAAAAAGTAATTGAAAGTATTAAATGGCGTAGCGGAATGGAGTTGGAATTTATAAAATCATCTGAAACAGGGCAGTATTATTTATTAGAAATTAATCCAAGATTTCCCGCCTGGGTTTATCTTGCACCTAATGCAGGGCAAAACTTACCTTATGCATTATTACAGCTTGCATTAGGAAAAAAAGTTGAGCAATTCGATAAGTACAATGTGGGTACTATTTTCGTTAGATCATCTTGGGATTTATTTACAGACATATCTGTCCTTGAAAAAATTACTACTAAAGGAGAAATATAATATGTCAGCTAAAAAAATATATGAAAGGCCTATAGTTACAAAAAATCAAGCTGGTTTTATGAACAAATTTGGCTCAAGTTCATTAGTAAAACCAAAAGTGGAAATAGATGGTGTTTTAGTTAAGGATTTAGTTCAGAAATGGGGTTCGCCATTGTTTGTAATTTCTGAAAAACAAATTCGTTCAAATCAAAGAAATGCTTTAAGGATATTTAAGTCAAGGTATCCTAAAGTCCAATTTGCATGGTCTTACAAAACAAATTATTTAAAGGCAGTATGTGCCGTTTTCCATTCTGAAGGTTCCTGGGCTGAAGTAGTTTCTGAATTTGAATATCAAAAAGCCCGAAGATTAGGTATTTCCGGAGAAAATATAATTTTTAACGGTCCGGATAAGTCAGAAAATGCACTTTTAACGGCAATTAAAGAGAATGCAAAAATACATATCGATCATTACGATGAATTATATAAGTTATTGGAAATTACAGAAGCAAATAATCTCAAGGCTAATGTTGCGATTAGAGTAAATATGGATGTCGGAGTTTATCCTAAGTGGGACAGATTTGGATTTAATTATGAAAATGGTGAAGCTTGGCAGGCGTTAAAAAGAATTGTTATTTCGAAGAATCTGAATTTAATTGGTTTACATACACATATCGGAACATATATGATGAGTGCTGATGCTTATAAAATAGCAACAAACAAATTAGTGGATTTAGCAAAAGGATTAAAAAACAATTTTAATATAAATTTAGAGTATATTGACCTGGGTGGTGGTTTTGCTTCACACAATACTCTTTTAGGGCAATATCTTCCGGCAGAAGAGGTAGTTCCGTCTATGGACCAGTTTGCTGATGCAATTTCTTCAGGACTAATTGAATTATCCGGCAGCCTTGATGAATTGCCGACTTTAGTATTAGAAACCGGAAGAGCATTAATTGATGATGCAGGATATTTGATTTCAAAAGTAATTGCAAATAAGCGTCTTTCAACCGGAAAAAGGGCTGTTATAATAGATGCGGGAGTTAATATCTTATTTACAAGTTTTTGGTATAAACATAAAATACATCCTGCAAATGAAACTGGTGTACATACAGAGGATACTGCTATTTATGGTCCTTTGTGTATGAATATTGATTGCATAAGAGATAGTATAATATTTCCTAATGTAAAAAAGGATGATTTGCTTGTAATTGATTATGTTGGAGCTTATAATGTGACTCAATGGATGCAATTCATTACTATGCGGCCTAACGTAGTGATGATAATGCAGGACGGGACAGTTGAACTAATAAGAAAATCTGAAGACATCGATTACATTGAACAGCTGGAAATTCTTCCATCATCTCTTAAGAATCGATAAATGAATTTTCTGGTTGATTCCGTTCTATTTAGTTATTCGCAGATTTTCTTCAGTAACAGGAAATGGTTTGGATTTATTATTTTTTTAGTGTCCCTGTTAACTCCAAAAGTTGGTTTTATTGGCTTGTTTGGAGTAATTACAGCAAATCTGATAGCTTATTATCTCAAATTCGATTTGAACAAAATCCGCTCTGGATTTTATGGTTTTAATGGAATTTTATTTGGTGCTGCAGTCGGTTACTTTTATGAACTGACTTTAACTATTGTTTTGTTATTGCCTGTTTTTATTCTTATAACATTTTTTATCACTGCAGTTCTTGAACATTATCTTGCAATTGCTTTTAATCTTCCTGGATTGAGTGTTCCTTTTATAATTTCATTTTATATCTTCTCAATATCCCTGAATAATTATGGAGGGATTGAATTTGCAACTCATATTTCTAATCCTGAATTATCTTTCAACTTGATTGGACCTGTCGGGGCTTTCTTCAAATCTTTAGGACTGATTATACTTCAACCTTCAGTAATTGCCGGAATAATTATTCTTATTGCTATTCTGTTTTTCTCGAGAATTTTATTTTTGATTTCTATAATCAGTTTTATTGTGAACTATTATTTTTTGGAGATTATATTACCAAATCAATATGAAAATTTGCTTATAGTATCATCATTAAATTCTATTTTAGTGGGATTTGCTGTAGGTGCAAGTTTAGTTATTCCCTCCCGAAAAAGTCTTTTTTTAGCCATTATTTCAGTAATAATGACAATAATAACACTAGGATTTTTACATCAGGTATTTTTAACATCAAAACTTCCGATTTTTGTTTTACCGTTTAATTTTATAGTGCTTCTGGTTATATACAGCTTAAAATTCAGAAAAGATCATACTGATTTAACATTATTATACTTTAAACCCGGTTCTCCTGAAGAAAATTATTATTACCATCATAATCAAAAAGCAAGATTTGAAAGATTTAAGTATTTCTCAGCTGAATTACCATTTTTTGGTGAATGGAAAGTTTCGCAAGGGTTTAATGGTTTATACACACATAAAGATGAATGGAAATATGCCTGGGATTTTGTGGTGGTTGATGAAAATAATAAAGAGTACCGCAATGAGGGATTAAAATTAGAGGATTATTATTGTTATGATTTACCAGTTATTGCTCCGCTTGATGGAGAGGTCGTAAAAATTGTTGATAAAATAATGGATAATCCAATTGGCGAAGTTAATATTGATAAGAATTGGGGTAACACTATTGTATTAAAGCATTCTGAGGATTTTTACTCGGCAGTTTCTCACTTAAAAGAAGGCTCTTTCAAAGTTAAAGTTGGCGATAAGATTAAAAAAGGAACAATCTTAGCAAAATGTGGAAACAGTGGACGTTCACCATATCCGCATATACATTTTCAATTTCAATTGACTGATAAAATAGGTGAAAAGACAACTAAATATCCTTTTGGAATTTATATTTCTAACTCTACAAATAATAATAAGGACTTAAAGCTTTTTGATTATCCACAAAAGGGAAATCTTGTTAAAAACATTGAAACACATAAAATTATCAAAAACGCTTTTTACTTTAAGTTGGGGAATAAATTTCAATTCATCTATGATTACAACGACAAGAAAGTTGAAGAAGAGTGGGAAGTGAAAATTGATATTTATAACCTGCTTTATCTGGAAAACAATTTTGGTGAAATTGCGTATTTCTTCATTTCAGATAAAGTTTTCTATTTTACCTCTTATATTGGCAAGAAAAACTCGGCTTTATATTATTTTTATTTGTCATCTCAGATTGTTCCTTTTACTTATGATAAAGATTTAGTCTGGCAGACATCTTATTCTATTACAGAATTAAATAATTTTAAATTATTATATTTGAATGAGTTATTATTATTGTATAAAAACTTTTTAAGCGCATTTGGAACAATTTCAATAAAAGAGAATGAAGAAAAGAAAAACAGTTTCTACTTAAATACTGAAATTCGAATGAAAGGAACA
>CALEBT010000089.1 GCA_937942875.1 uncultured Ignavibacterium sp.
CCAAGCGGCATTGAAGAAAATAAAAATAGATTAACATTTACAGTCTATGGCGATATTGTTGCAAACAATCAGGAGCTTGGTGTAAAAAATATTAATTCTCCCTTTGGAAGTATTTCATTTACTTATGAACCGGACAATAAAAGATTTTTCGGTTCACTCTCAATGGAAAAAGATTTAGGTTATGCTTATATGAAGGGAACAGCAGAGGCAGTTGTTGATAATGAGGGCTGGTATTTCTTTGCCGGCGGTGAGTTGGATGTTTACAATCCAAAAAGTAAAGGTGCTGCGGGACTTTTAATTGGTAATCATTCAATCACTGAGCAAATGAAAAATACTTTTAAGCAATACTCTTATGTTTACAAGCATAAAGGAAGCTTGCCGATGACTTTCCCATCAACATTGAAAGGATTTTACTTAGAAGGAATGACAAGCATTCCGGTTCAATCCATTCTTGGAATACCAAACATTGATATTGATCTAACTGTAGTAAGCGCAAGATTGTGGGTTAATGCCGGCGCTGATATGAGGTTAAGCACACAGTTTGACAAAGGATGGACAATTGGCGCTGGAATGGATCATTTATTTGATGCCGGTTTTAGTGTAAGCCAATGGTTTGTTGTTGAGTGCTCATCATTAAGTTTCAGTGCCTTACTTGACATCGGTTCGGAAGGGCTGGTTTCAAAAAATGGTGATTGGGCTGCAGAACTGACCGGCGATATTACATTAACCGGAAAAGCAAAAGTTGGCTGGGGTGTGTGTGATTCTGATTGTGAAGGTAAATTGTGTGATGAAGAGTCTTGGTCAGGCAGTAAAATGTTTGGCATAAAAGGTCACGTCGGTTCAGACGGCAAATACATTGATTTTTATTCAAAGTGATTATTATGAAAACAAAAATATTTTTAATCGTTTTATTAGTTATATCAACAACAGAATTTTATTTTGCTCAGCAAACCTCTGAGCAAATGGCTTTTGCCGGACCAAATGGAATTTTTGTGAATTCGGGAGTTGAAATACCATTTTCTTCTCCCGATATGGATAAATCATTTAGCTATAAAATTGAAAGAAGTGTCGCTGGACAAAATAATTGGACAGAAGTAACTAAACTTTCTGCACCGGAAAATTATGAATCTTTTCTAAATAACATTTACAGATTAAATCAGCAATTAAAAGATTCAATACCAGCTAATGAATTGCCGCTTGATTTAATATGGAGAAAAGCAAAACAATTTGAGAGACTGGATTCATTAAAATATTTGGGTAATCCGTTAGTGGTGAGGTTGGCTTTGGGTGTTACTTATCTCGACAAAGAAATTTCCGAGAATGAAAAATACATTTACAGAGTATCAAAGCTTGATAAAAACGGTAATAGCTTTGAGACATTTACCACAAATGAAATTTCATTCCCGGGAAAGTATCTTAACAATCCGTTCAACATTTTTTCAAAAGAATCTTCAGAAAAATTTATAAGATTAATATGGAAAGCTGATGCAGCTTATAGCCCGGCTCGATTCAAAGTTTTCAGGAAAGAAAATTTCTTAGGAGATTTTTATCAGATAAATCCAATTATAATTTATAATTCTGATCAGAGCCAAATTGCAGTAACTATTGTTGACTCAGCCATAACATCAAACAACACTTATGAATATTTTTTGCTGCCGCTTGATTATTATCAAAATGAAGGAATTGCGAGCGATACAGCAACATTACCGGCGTATTCATTTAACAAAATTTTTCCACCCTACAACATAAAAGTTGAACAGGCAGATTCTTTGGGCGGATTGATTTTGAGCTGGTCTTTCGATTATAAAAATGTAATAACAAGTATTAAAATATTTAGAAGTAATTATTCCGATAAAGATTTTAAAGAAATTGCTGAAGTATCAGGATTTGACTCTACTTATACTGATTTAACTGCAAACCCGATGACAAAATATTATTATTACTTACAGCTTAATGATCAGTTCAATGAAGTTCCTTTGCAGAGTGCTAAAGTTTTTGGTTTGTATCAGAGTAAAGAAATTCCACCGCCGCCATATAATTTACATACTGATTCAACCGCAACCGGTGTAAAACTTGTATGGAATAAACCAGATGAATTTGTAAACACATATCACATTTACAGAAATCTTGGAGATGATGAAATCATTTCGGAACTTTACATTGTAAATTCATCTGATTCGGTGATTCATTTTATTGATACTTCCTCTTCATTAAAAGGAAACAGAACTTATTTTTATTCTGTCCGTGCAGAAAATACAAGTGGTAAAATCAGTAATTTTTCTGACACACTGCAGGTCTCGCCAAATGTAAAAACATTTATCTCTTCTCCAAAGCAAATACGAGGTTATCATTTAGATGGAAAAGTTTTTTTGTACTGGGATAATTTGTTTGAGTCAGATGAAACTATTGCAGGATATAAAGTTTTCAGAAAAGTCACCAATAATACAAAGAATGAATTTGTTTCTCTGTTCGATTCTCTGCTTTCACCTAAGCAAAATAATTATGTTGACACTACTGCGGAAGAAGGTTTTAGTTATGATTATTCCGTAACAGCGACTGATATATTTGGAAATGA
>CALEBT010000090.1 GCA_937942875.1 uncultured Ignavibacterium sp.
ATGCTTACGAAATTTCAAGAGACAAACTAATTCAATTGATAAAAGAATTGAATAGTTTGATAAAAGATGCAAAAGAAGGTGAATTAGATAACAGAGGAAATGAAAATAAATTTGAAGGTGCTTACAGAGAGATAGTTTCAGGTTTTAATCAAACACTGGATGCAGTAATATTGCCAATTAAGGATGGGGCAAAGGCTTTGGAGGTAATGGCTACGGGAGATTTTACAGTAAGAATTGAATCTGATTACAAAGGGCAACATAGAAAGATCAAAGACAGCATAAATAAACTTGCAGAGTCTGTAAGCAAAATATTGCAGGAAGTAGTGGATGCTACGCAGGCAACAAGCAGTGCAGCATCACAAATTTCTTCAAGCTCAGAGGAATTGGCTTCGGGTTCACAGGAATTGAGTAGTCAGGTACACGAAATAGCCACAGCCATTGAGCAGATGACCTCAACAATAATTGAAACAACCAAGAATACAAGCACCACAGCAAACACAGCTAAAAATTCCGTAGAGATTGCACAAAAGGGCGGTCAGGTAATAATGCAGACAATAGACGGAATAGGAAAGATAGCTGATGTAGTAAACAAAGCAGCAGAGATAATAAAAGAATTAGGAAAGAACAGTCAGCAGATAGGCGATATAGTTCAGGTAATAGATGAAATAGCCGACCAGACAAACTTGCTCGCATTAAATGCAGCAATAGAAGCAGCCAGGGCAGGAGAACAAGGAAGAGGTTTTGCAGTAGTAGCCGATGAAGTAAGAAAACTTGCTGAAAGAACCACCAAAGCAACAAAAGAAATAGCTCAGATGATTAGAACAATTCAGGGTGATACAAATACGGCTGTACAATCTGTTACAGAAGGAGCAACAGTAGTTGAGGAAGGTAAGAAACTGGCAGCCAGAGCAGGTGAATCTTTGAAAGAAATAATTTCCGGAGCAAATCAAGTTGTAGATCTGGCAAATCAGGTTGCAAGTGCAAGCGAAGAACAATCAAGCACAGCCGAGCAGATCAGTAAAAATATAGAATCAATCAGCCACGTAACAAATGAATCAGCATCAGGCGTACAACAGATTGCCAGAGCTGCTGATGATCTTAACAGATTAACAGAGAATCTTAGCAATCTCGTAGCTCAGTTTAAAGTTGATAATAGAAAAGTAAGAAGCGATTATTATTTAAGAGAAAACGGTAAACTAATTAAAAGCTAATCTTACAGGGAAGGAAATAAAATGAGTAATATTCATAGTAAAACTCAGGAAACCGAAGAAATTTTACAATTAGTTAGTTTCAATATTGGTAATGAAGAGTTTGGTATAGACATACTGAAAGTAGAAGAAATAATAAGAGTTATTTCAATTACTCAGATTCCAAACTCTCCCGAATTTGTAGAAGGAGTAGTAAATTTAAGAGGAAGAGTGATTCCAGTGATTAACTTAAGAACGAGATTAGGTTTTGAAAAGAAAGAATTTGATAATCAAACAAGAGTAATAGTGGTTGAAGTAAGCGGTATGACCTTAGGTTTCATAGTAGATTCAGTTAGGGAGGTATTGAGAATACCAAAATCAATAACAGAGCCGCCTCCATCAATAACAGCGGGAGTTAATTCAGAATACATTACAGCAGTAGGAAAATTGGAAAACAGATTGTTGATACTGCTGGATTTAGAAAAAGTATTAGACCTAAAACAAAAGGAAGAATTGAGCGAAGTAATGAATTAAAATTTTTATGACATTCTCCAACTCATAAACTCCTCCAGATTCCTCAGTGAAAACCCCGAAACAATTCGGGGTTTTTGCTATCCACAACTGATAATTTTTTAGCAGCACAATTAGAATTCTAATTAAAAAAAAATAATATTTTTCTTTTTAATTCATTAAAAAATATTTAAGTTTGAACACCAATACTCATTTACGAACAAATGCAAAACAGGAATTTATGTTATCCACCAATAAGTAATAATTTATATTTTTCTTCTTCCAAAATATTTTTACCGCGTTATAAGAATTTTAAGGGGCCCGATTATGAAAGAAATAAAAAATTTTCTCAGCTCTTCAAAACAAAATATAGCAATCTGGATTTTTATTAATATTCTTATAGCAGTTTCATTCATCATCTCGGTTGAATATCATCAAGACACATTTTACGAATCTGCGTTATTACAGGCAAGAAGTAGTTTTAAGAAAGATTTAAGTTACAGACTTTGGTCTGCAATTGAAGGTGGAGTATATGTGCCAATCTCAGATTTTACTCCGCCAAATCCTTATTTGGATGTTCCTTTAAGAGATGTAGAAACAAAAGAAGGCTTAAGGTTGACATTAGTTAATCCTGCTTATATGACCCGAATGGTTCACGGAATAGAAGAAGAAAGACAAGGAGTAATAAGTCATATAATCAGTTTGAAACCATTAAATCCTGTTAACAAGCCAGATGAATGGGAAGAAAAAGCTTTAAGGGAATTAGAAAAAGGTTTGGACGAAAAACACGAATTGACACTATTAAAGAATGAAAAATATCTCCGTTATTTATCCGCATTGAAAGTAGAAGAACCCTGCCTGAAATGCCACGCAAATCAAGGCTATAAGCTAGGAGATGTAATTGGTGCAATAGGTGTTTCAATTCCATTTAAACATTATGAAAAACTTATTTCTGAACATAATCTGAATGTTTTACTGATTCATCTTGGTGTTGCAGTAATTACTTTTGTTATTCTTTTTGTTGGAGCTATCAGAAATTATAAGAATAAAATCAGATTGATTGACAAAGATGAAGAAATTAAAAAAATTGCACGAGAAGCAGATATAGGCTATTGGAGTTTCGACCTACTAAATAACAAACTCATTATTAATAAATCCTGGGCTGATAGAATAGGGTTTGAATTTTCTGATAAGGGAAAAGAAATAGAATATTATTTATCTATGCTTCACGAAGACGATGTACAGAATGCAAAGCAAATTTTGGAAAATTTAAGAAACGGAAAAATAACCGAATTCTCTTTTGAGCACAGGTTAAGATATAAAGATGGTTCCTACAGATGGTTTTTAAGTAAGGGTAAAGTTTATCAGTGGAAAAAAGGAATTCCAGGTAAAATATCAGGGATTCAATTAGATATTGATAAAGAAAAGAAAACAGTAGAGAGCCTGTTGAGATATAACAGTGAATTTAAATTAGTATTTGAAAACTCTCCTATTCCAACCTCTATAAGCTCGCTTGAAGATGGAAAATTTTATGCTGTTAATAAAGCCTGGGAGGAAGTAAGTGGATATAAGAGCAGTGAAGTTATTGGTAAAACTTCCTTAGAATTAAA
>CALEBT010000091.1 GCA_937942875.1 uncultured Ignavibacterium sp.
TGCAGGTTCTCATTTCCTCTGGAAAATGGTTCGTAGAATTGTGGGAATTCTGGTAGAAATTGGAAGAGGTAAAAAGACCTCTTCTGATATTGAATTTTATCTGAATAATATAACTGATGAACCAAAAAAATATACGGCTCCACCATCTGGATTGTTTCTTGAGAAAGTGATATATGAGAAAGTCTTAGTGATCGGAAAAATCAGAGAAATAGTCAGAGTTATCTAAATTGTTAAATTTTAATATTTTTATAGACCTAATAAAAGACTATATATGGGTCATCAAAACAACGAGATCAAGTTATGAAATTCAGTGAATCAATAAAACCAATTAGTTACTTAAAATCTCACGCATTAGAATTAATACGTGATGTTTCAGAGAATAAAAAGACTATGGTTATCACTCATAATGGTGAGGCAAAAGTAGTTCTTCAGGATGTTAAAGTTTATGAACAAACACAAGAAGCACTTGCCTTATTAAAGATATTAGCCCTAAGTGGAAAGAATTTAAAGAATAAAAAATTTAAATCGCTTGAAAGAACATTTTCAAACATCAGGGATAAAATTGACGAATTCAGAAGAGATTCAAATGAAATACAAAGTTAATTTTATTTCTGATGCTGAGGACGATTTATTTGAAATTTAATAAATATGTTTATCTTAATGATTCAGGAGAACACGCTGAGAAGATAATAAACGGCATTTACAAAAAATGCCTGACATTAGAATCTTTTCCTAAAAGAGGCAGGATTCCAACTGAGTTGAAACTTTTAGAAATTTCTGATTTTTTAGAAATAATTTACAAACCATATAGAATTATATATCAGATTATTAATAACGATGTTTTCATACATTGCATTTTGGATGGTAGAAGAGAGCTTCAAAAATTGTTACAGGAACGTTTGTTAAGAAACAACTAGTTGTTGGATTAAATTATATGAAGAAATTTCAAGACTGTAATTCTGTCAAGATAACTTCAGGTATTCAATTCTAAGTAGTTATTTAATTAAATATAGAACCTACCCCGACAATTCAGGGTAGGGTAAAAAATGCAATTCTGAAGAAGTCACTAAAAAGAATTTGGTATTATCAGCTTTTCTTCTTACCTAAAAAAGTTTTTCCGTCATCGCTTAAGTTTTTCATAAACTTCTCAGGGTTGGCATTAAACTTATCTTCACAGCCTGAACAGCAAAATGCAATCAGCTTTCCATTGTATTCAACTTTTTCTCCATCGGGTTCAACCGGATTACCCATAACAGGACAGACAGAATTAAATACTGTTAATTCCGCTTTGACTTCTGATTTATTATCTGCATCAGAAATCTTAATTGCATCAACATCGCAGTAATTTTTTTCTGAAGTTGATTTTGAATCAACTTGTTCTGTTGAAGATTTTTCGTAAGTGCTCTTATCTTTAGTGCAGCAGGCTTTCTGCGCAAAGGATAAAGAACTTGCTAATACTAAAAATGAAACGAGAAAAATGATTTGTTTTAACATAGCTACTCCTTTTTATTTGTTGATAATTAAAGTACACTTAATCTAATTCCGACATAAAATTTTCTGCCTTCGATTGGACCCCAAACCAAAGAAGCATCGAAATAATCTCCAAACGGATCGTTGGCAGAAATAATTGGAGACTGTTGCCTGAAGTTTGTAAGATTTTCAACTCCGAAATAAAAATCCAAGAAGTCAATTTTTTTAGTTATTTGTGCATTAACATTCACAAATGAATCGAAAGTTTCACTTCTCTGATATTCAACAGGATTTTGTTTTGTTGACGGAATTCTGCCACCACCGTTAAGTAAGAATGAAGCATCAAAAAGCCAATCCCGATTTTCTGTAAAATAAGAAAAAGTCAGAAGCGTCTTTATTTTACTAGTTAAAGGTTTAGATAAAAGTCTATCACCTATATGAGTTTTAACGTCAGTATATCTGAAAGCAGCAAATACATCAAGTCCATCAATCAATTCATAAGCGGCTTCAATCTGAAAATTATTGGAATAGGATTTTCCATTCAAATCATAAAAACGGACTTCTCTTATATCTGAGTCAATATCAACCACTGTCTGTTTAATAAAATCAGTCCGATAATACTCTGCTGTTAATCTAAATTCTCTTTCAAGAATTGTGAAGTATTTAGTCAGATTAACACCATAGTTCCAGCCTTCTTCATAGGTTGGTTTATCTATTATTCTGAATGAACGGGAACTGACAAAGTAATTTAAGTTTTCCGCAAAAAGATTTACTGAACGATACCCTTTACCGCCAGATAGTCTTAAAGTAGTATTTTGATTTATGTCCCATTTAAAGTGTAATCTTGGCGTAAAGAAAGCTCCGAACAAATTGTGAAAGTCAATTCTCGCTCCGGGCATAATCATTATATCATCATAAGGACTGTACTTGTATTCAGCAAAAACTCCGGGACGAGCTTCTCTTCTTGAATAATCTGTCTCGTTCAATTTCTCTTTATATTCATCATAAACAAAACTAATACCTGTTTTGACTGAATGAGTTTCGTCGAGTGAGGAAGTTTGATAGATTAAATTGGAGTAAAAAGATTTCTGTTTAGCATCGTACTTCCTGAGTCCAAATAATGAATTTTGATTATGATATTGAGCATTTAATATTAAACCAATGCTTGTATTAGTAATTTGATCGAAGATATATCCGTTTTTAGAAAAGACCTCATAACGATTTGTGGTAATATTTATATCATATCTATGATCATTGTGATTCTGATAAGCTGAATGAGATGCTGAAATTTGTCCGCTATTTCTCTCTTCATTAAGAACCTGAAAACCTGTAACAGATTCGAAGCCTGAATCCGATTCATATTTCCACCTGTTCATAAGATTTATTTGTTTCAAATCAGGCATATCTCTGAAAGAATCAAAGTTATTGTCCATTGACTTTGATGTAAAATTTGAATGAGCAAGAAAAGTTGTACTTAATCCTTCCGAAAGATCAATAGTTGCATTTGCATTAAGATCAGTTTTATAATCAGAGCTTTGGAAAATATTCAGATAATATCTTTCAGGATCTGTAGGTTTTTTATAATCAATATTTATCTGCCCGGCAATTGATTCATATCCATTAACAACAGAGCCAGCACCCTTTGAAATACTGATTGAAGTCATCCAGGGACCAGGGACAAAATTTAAACCATAAGCATTTCCAATTCCTTTCATAGTAGGCATATTTTCAAAAAATATTTGCGTATATATTCCCGCCAATCCAAGAAGTTGGATTTGTTTTGCTCCCGTAACAGCATCTTGAAACTGAACATCAACAGAGGCATTTGTAGTGAAGCTTTCTGAAAGATTGCAGCAAGCAGCTTTTAATAGCTCTTTACTCGTTATTACTTCTGTTGGTTTAATTTCCAATTCATCAATATACTTTGATAGTGAAGTACCAACCACTAAAACCTCATTCAATTCTCTGTTAATTGATAATACGATTTCTATATTTTGACTGGGCTCTTTAATAACGACTGTATCTGGTTCATAACCAATATAGCTTATGATTAAGGTTTTTGGAAATTCATCTCGACTTTTAATTTTGAAAAAACCTTCGTTATTTGAAGTTGTTCCTATTTGTGTATCTTTCCAATAAATATTAGCACCAATTAAAGGAGTTTTCTCTCCATTTGGGTTTATTTCATAAACATAACCTGTTATATCCTGTGAGTAGGATTTAAATACTATTAAAAGTAAAAACAACAAAAAAAGACTTCTATTCATAATACACCTTTGTTTGTTAAATCTTTTAAAGAAGAAATTATTTTAGGACTGATTACTGGAAATCAGTTTTTAACAAACAGGTGTATCTATTTTTAATTGATGAATTGAATTAAGAAAATTTCGACCGTAACCGGCAGGGGGTAAAAAATTGTTTTGATTATTAAATTCTAATTCCGATTTAGTTTCTGACAAATCGGAAATCTGAACATTAACAAAATTTACGAATCTAATTAATACTTTTTTCTCAAACGGATTTGTAAGAATTTCTTCTATCTTTTTCAATTCAGAGGAGGATTCACAGCATTGCTCTGTGTTTGTTATAATAAGAACACTATCTGTATGAAAGTTATCATAATCCTCACAGCACAAAGTTTGATTTGTAACTTCAGAACAACAATCATTTACCAAACTGGTTTGATAATTATGATGGTCACAGGTTGGCTTATCAACAATTGATACGCTGTTAAAACTATGTGATAAGCATACGTGTCTGAATAATTCTATTCCTACACTACCTAAAGTAAGTGAGGTAATAATATAAAATGAAAAAAATGTTCTGATTATTGGTTTCAAAAGATATCGTGTTATTATTTGTGGTCAAATTAAATCAAAAAAAATAAAATAACAATAGATTTTTCACGTAATTTTTGTATTGATGTAAAGACTTGACGAACAATATCTAATACTTAAATCTTCGAACTCACAAATGTAATTACAGGATAAGATGAAAGTTTTTGTTTTTTAGAAAGAGTAATGAGAATTATTGAATAGAAAAAAATCAGACCAAAGCCAGATAAAGTTGAATACAATTCTTTATTTTCATTAAAAATGTAATATCCGGTAAAAATTCCAACCAACAATAAAACCAACGGAATTCCATAAAGTAAAAATGATGCTGAAAGAATTTTGCTGCCTTTAATTACAACTCTTACTTTATCTCCGGCTTTAGCTCCTAATGGATCTCTTACAATTAAAGTTCTTTCAGATGCATTGCCGGGCTTACAATAAATCTTTGCAGAGCATTCCTCACAACTGCTGGAATTTGAAATTATTACTTCAGCAAATCCATTTTTAGATAACTTAACAATCCCTTCTTCAACTAATTCTTCATTATACATTTTACATTATACATTATACATTATACATTTTACATTACAAATTATAAATTTAAATCACTTTGACTTCAACATTATTTTCTTTTAGCAGCTCGGAAGCTTTTTCAGGATGAACTAATCTGATTGCACCGGTTTTACATTTGTCAATTGGAATTTTACTGATATCTAAGTTTTCATAATGAATTTCTGGTAAGAAATCTCTCATCTCAATTGAACCATCAGATTTTCGGGCACAAATTCCGCATCCAAAACAAGCGACCTTACAAACTTCTTTAGCACGTTTAGGATCATCGTGATTTTTACAAAACACGAACAATTCTCTATCTTCAGGATGAATTTCAATAATTCCACGTGGACAGACTTCAGCGCATTGACCGCAGCCAGTGCAAAGTTCTTCAACAACAACTGGTAGTCCATTTTCATTCATAAATATTGCTCCGAACTGGCAGGCATCAACACATTCTCCACCACCCAGACAACCATACAAACACATTTTATTTCCGCCAGCAACCACTGTCTGAACAGAACACTTCGTCGGACCTTCATAATGAGTGTTTTCTTTAAATACAGCTTCAGCATTACCACCTTGACAAAGAACTCTTGCAACAAGTTTTACAGAGGTTGCACTTTCAAGTCCTAATATTCGGGCTATTTCATCAGCAACTTCCTGCCCGCCAACAGGACAACCATTAACTTTTACTTTTCCATCCACTACATTAGTAGCAAAGTCATAACATCCTGCCAAACCGCAAGCTCCACAATTAGCGTTTGGAAGAATCTCGTTGACTTCACCAATTTTAGGATTTTCTTCAACACGAAGTTTTTTATCTGCGATTGCTAATGCTCCTGCAAAGATAAATCCTAATCCTCCCATTGTTGCTATTGCTATTATAAGAGTTATATCCATTTTATTCTCCTGATTTTCAACTTCTTATGTTATCAGTAAAATAAAGTTACTGATTTTCACTTTTTAAAAAATTACCAAACTTACTCGAGTAAAAAATCTCCCCTTTTTCATCAACAATCATTGCCTCGGTATCAATTAAACTTTCAATTAATCTCATACCATCATTCAATCCCATTACAAAAACTACTGTTGCCAGGGCATCAGCAAAAGCGTTACTTTTATTTATTATCGAAACGCTTTGAATTCCTGTTGATGGATAACCAGTTTTAGGATTAAGAATATGATGAAACCTTTTTCCATCAACTTCAAAATACTGCTCATAATCTCCAGAGGTTGCAATAGAATTATCAGATAAATTTACTATTTCAATCAATTCTTTGGTATTTCTTGGATGCTGAATTCCAACTTTCCAATTATTTCCGATTACTTTTACTTCACCTCCTGCATTAACTAGAGCTGACTGTATTCCGGAATTTTTAAGAACATCAATTGTCTTATCAACCGCATATCCTTTAGCAATTGCTCCGAAATTCAAACCAACGTTTCTTCGTTTAATAATTTTATTATCACTTAAAAGTTTAACATTTTCCCAACCGGTAAACACCAAAACAGAGTCAATTTCTCTTTTATCAGGCAAACGAAAAGATTGTGAGTCAAATCCCCACACTTTCCATAAGTTATTGAGACTAACATCGAAACAACCATCAGATAGTTTTGTAACTGAATCACAAAGAACAAGCAAATTATAAATTTCAGTATCTATCGAAATTATGGTATCAATGGAATTATTTATTTTCCAAACAGGACTTTCTTCCTTGAACGTTGAGAACAAATTATCAATTCTTTTTATTTCTTTGAAAGCTTTTGATATTGCACTATCAGCTTTTGATTGATCAGTTTCTCTAATCTGAATTTCCACAACAGTTCCAAGTAAAATTTGTGTCCGCTTGAAAATTTGTTCCGATTTTTCAGTATTTCGTGCAATGAAAAAGCCAATAAGAAAAAGAACTATAATTATCCAAAAGGTGTGACCAAGAAGTATTTTTTTAATAAAATAGAACACGGATTTAAACAGATTTTTACGGGTTTAAACGGATAATAAGCACTTTTTGGTCACCCTTATTCATAATCAAATAACTTTAATTAAAACTTTATTTGGCGCACAGGCAATAATATTTCCAACATCAGTTGCAACTGAATGTTTACATATTCCGTTCTTACAAGAAGATGAATGAACTTTTGCAATTCCATTTTCAATACTCAAACCTGTTTTGCCTTGAGCACCATCTATCAAAATATTCTTATAATTCTTATCAAAAGGAACTCTGTCAACAATTCCTTTTTCATTTTCTATAACTATCGTTTTCTTATTTGAATTTAATAGAGAAGAAATCAGATTTTCATTTCTGAACTCAGCAGTAAAGAGTAAATCAGCTTTTTTCTCTCTGATCTTTCTTCTCAACTCAAAAAGAGAAATATTAAAATCATCAAGAGCATAAACAGAATTTGCACCATCACTAATAATTATATCAGAATCAACTTTCTCATTCAACCTTTTTATCCGATAAACAACCCTTCCGTAATTAGAATATGAATTATTATGAGACTGCAAATAATTATGATTTATAATTTCTCCGATTTTATTATCAGAAATTATAACAGGCTCAGCACTAGATTTAATTTTATTTCTGAATGAAGATACAAGATTTATAATTACATTTTCATCAGCAGGTATAAAGCCGTGTATAACAAAATATTCTGTATTCTTTACATTTGATAATTTACCAGTTGTGTAACCGGCTGCAATTGCAAATGAACTTAAACCTGCCAATTTCAAAAAATTTCTTCGTGATAACATTTTAACTCCAATGTATAATTTTTAATGTAAAATGTATAATGTACAATTTATAATTTATTAATTAAATCATTCCAGCAAAGCCCATAAATGCAAGCGCTAATATTCCCGCAACAATTAAAGTTATAGGGGCACCTTGAAAGGGCTTTGGGACATCTGCCAAGTCTAGTTCTTCTCTTATTCCTGCCATAATTACTAATGCTAATGTGAATCCTGCTCCTGCACCCAATCCAAAAATTACATTTTCCAAAAAACTATATTCTCTCATCGAACCAAACAATGCTAATCCAAGTATAGCACAATTTGTTGTAATAAGCGGCAAGAATATTCCCAATGCACGATACAATGGTTGACTTACCTTTTTAATTACCATTTCTACAAACTGCACTAATGAAGCAATAACAAGTATGAATGATGGAATTTGTAAAAATGCCAGGTTATAAGGTATCAAAACGAGATTGTACAAAAGCCAGCTAACAATTGCTGTAATTACCATTACAAAAGTTGTTGCCATTCCCATTGATGTAGCAGAACTTAGTTTGTTTGATACTCCAACAAATGGGCAAATTCCAAGGAAGTATGCAAGAACAAAATTGTTTACTATTGCTGCGGATATGAAAATTATAAATAATTCCATCATTTCACCTCTAATTCTTCGATTAGTTCTTCACGTCCGACTCTCTTATAATGAGCTACAAGTGATTCGTGCTCTAATCTTTTTTTCCTGTCAGCATAAACATTAACTGCACCAAGTAATAATCCAAGCGTTAGAAAAGCTCCTGCGGGAAGAATCATTATTAACCAGGGTTCAAATTGATCAGGCATTATCTGCAAACCAAAGAAGGTTCTTGAACCGATTATTTCTCTGATTCCACCAAGCACCAATAATGCAATTGTGAAGCCAGCACCCATACCAATTGCATCAAGGAATGCTCTGCCAGGATTATTCTTTGAAGCAAATGCTTCCTGCCTTCCTAATATTACACAGTTTACTACAATTAACGGAATAAACGGACCGAGAGCTTTACTCAAATCAGGGAATTTAGCTTTCATAACTAAATCTACAATAGTAACGAACGTAGCAATAATAACTATGAAAGAAGCTATTCTAACCTGAGGTGGAATAATTTTTCTAATGGTTGAAATAAGTAAACTTGCCATCACCAGAACAAATGTTGCAGCTAATCCCATAGCCAATCCATTTATCGCAGAGACAGTTACAGCAAGTGTTGGACAAAGACCAAGTAATTGTTTTAAGACAGGATTATTATCCCAAACTCCTTTTAAGAATTCTTTCGATAAAGTAACTTGTTTTTTCATTTCAAACCTCCGCTTTCACGAAGTTTCTTTAGTCTGCTGATTCCATCATTCAATATTGCAACAACTGCTTTTGATGATATGGTTGCACCTGTTATGGTTTGAATCTCATTAGGTTTATCGGGTTTTTCCCCTTTAACCCAATCTATTTTTGGAGATGTTTCCAGTTTAAGAAACTGTGATGTAAAGGGTTCTTCAACAATCTTTGTTCCAAGTCCCGGAGTTTCTACCTGATCAAGAACTTCAATAGCAGATATATTATTAAGGTCTTCAGATAATCCTGCTATTAGTCTGATCTTTCCTGAAAAGCCATTTCCTTGATAAACAAGAGCGTATCCGGAATTCTGATCATTTTCATTCATAACTTTATATAATTCAAAACCGGCATTTTTAATCTGTTCATATTTTTTACCTTCGGGCTTAACTCTGAAAATAGCTGCCTCTGTAGCGGCTTTCTGATTTGCAGCAATAAGCGGATCAGCCCAACCACTTACCACAGCAAGAAGTCCACCCGATATAATTCCAATCGAAGTTAAAACAAGAAGCATTTGAACTACTTTATTCATTTCTTTTCCTCCTTCAATGCTCCGAAAGTTCTTGGTCTGGTAAAACGATTAATCATTGGAACAAAGGCATTCATTATTAAAATAGAATACATAACTCCTTCCGGCAAACCGCCAAAAATTCTTATTACGACCAGAACCAAAGAAATTCCTAATCCAAAAATCCACATTCCTTTATTCGTGATTGGAGAAGTAACCCAATCAGTTGCCATAAACATTGCCCCGAAAAGAAAACTTCCGGCAAAAATTTGGAAAACAGGAGATGGATATTGTTGAGGGTTAATTAACCAGAAAATTCCACTGAAGAAAAACATTCCAATAATCATTGAAACAGGAATACGCCAATTGACAATTCCAACAACAATTAAAAATATTCCGCCAATTAAAACTGCAAGTGCAGAAGTTTCACCAAGTGACCCACCAACATTTCCAAGTGCCAACGATGAAGTATCCGTAATAAATTTATCAAATTTGAATGCAGCTAATGGAGTTGCACTTGAGACTGAATCAACTGCAAAGTTTGGCTTTGTCCAAGTTGTAATTTGAACGGGAAAAGCGGCTTGTAAAAAAGCTCTTCCTACCAATGCCGGATTAAAAATATTATATCCTATCCCTCCAAAGATTTGTTTACCAAGTCCAATCGCAACTATTGAGCCGATTGCGGTTGCTGAAAGAGAGAAATTAGGAGGTAATGTTAAAGCAAGCAATAATCCAGTAAGAGCTGCACTACCATCAAACCAAGTGATTTCTTTTTTTCTAATGAATTGAATTAGAGCTTCGGTTCCCACTGCGAATATGACAGCAGTAAGAATTATCAGAATTTGATATAATCCAAAGAATACCAAAGCAGCAGCTATTGATGGGGCTAATGCAAGATTGACAAACCACATTACTTTTGATGTTGACCATCCTGAATGAAGATGAGGTGATGTTGTTAAATCAAAATAAACTTTTTGTTTTGTCTCTGTTTGTGCTAATGTTTCCATAATTTTTTTGTCGAATTTAAAGTGAATTTAATTCGTTACTCTCTCTCTTTGCATTTGTAAAACTTTTTGTTTACCTAATCTTATCCATTGAACCAACGGAATATTTGCAGGGCAGGTATAAGCACAAGTTCCACACTCCATACATACAGTAATATCTGCTCCTTCTGCTTCTTCATACTTCTGTAATTGAGAATATCTTGCAAGCTTCGTTGGAACTAGATTTAGAGGACAAGCTCCAACACACTGCCCGCACCTCAGACAAGGAGTTTCAGGACTTTTTTCTACTTCTTCTTTAGTCAAAACAAGAATTCCTGATGTAGCTTTTAATACCGGAGCGTGTAAATCAAATTGAGCAACACCCATCATTGGACCACCTACAACAATTTTTACTGCATCTTCAGTCACTCCACCACAATAATCTATAACATCATGAATAGGTGTTCCAACCGGTACCAGAAGATTTTTAGGATTCTTAATCCCTTTGCCCGAAACAGTTAATGCAGCAGTAATTAAAACTTCACCTTTGACTATTGCATCATAAATGGCTAATGCAGTTCCAATATTCTGAATAACAGCACCAACATCCATTGGAAGTTTTCCGGGAGGTACTTCTCTTCCTGTTACAGCTTTAATCAACATCTTCTCAGCGCCCTGGGGATATTTTGTTTTAAGAGAAATGACCTCAAGTCCGGAATGACTTTTAACTTTTTCAGAAAGGATTCTGATTGCTTCAGGTTTGTTATTTTCAATCCCAATTACCCCGCGATTAACACCGAGAGCTTTTAATATTAGTTTGAAACCTTCTATCAAATCATCAGGTCGTTCAATCATAAATCTGTAATCACGTGTTAGATACGGTTCGCATTCACAACCATTGAGAATCACAACATCAATTTGTTTATCTTTTGGAGGTGAAAGTTTTACATAAGTAGGGAATGCCGCCCCACCTTGTCCAACAATTCCTGCCTCTGCAACTCTTTGTCTGATTTCATCAGGAGTAATAGTTTCAGGGTCTAACGGAGGTAAAAGTATTTTTTCGGCTGATGAATTCTTGTCTGTTTTTATAATTATTGAGTCCTTTGGAAATCCAGATGGTGTTACTTCTTTACCTATACTTAAAACTTTACCTGTAACAGAAGAATGAATAGGAGCTGAAATAAAACCTTCTGCTTTTGCAACTAATTGTCCGGCAAAAACTTCATCACCTTTTTTTACTACAGGTTGAGCATCTTTACCCAAGTGTTGAGAAACCGGTAAAATAATTTCTTCGGGTGAAGGCATTATTTCAAATGCACAATTTTCTGTTAATTCTTTATATTCAGGAGGGTGAATCCCACCATTAAAAGTACTTATTGCCAATTTATTCTCGAATTTGTTGAATGAATAAGTTTCCAATTGCAGAATTTTTCAGAAATCATACCATTAAGTATAAGAGAAATGTTCTCAAATTCTTCAAATTTCATCATTTTTCAAAGTTAAAATTCTAAAACAAAAGAAATTCTTATGGATATTTTCATTACTGAAAATGAGACATTAGGGCTGTAGATTAATCTTCATTTTAAAGAAATACTTTGACTTTAATTATTCAGAAAAATATATTTAATCATCATTTTAATTATTAGGAGCAAGTCATGAAAAAATTTTTTTTACTTTTCGTTTTCTTAGTTATTTCTTTTACCAATATTCAATCACAGAGTGCTCGTTCAAACGGAACAGAAGTTTTACCTCCTGAATATAAAACAATTCCTGGTACCTCAACTTTTACCGGTCCATTAGCAGCTTCAGCACGGGCTTATCAGTTACTTATTCACGAGAATTTACTTACTAACCTACTTAATAAAGAAATTGTTGGAATAAGCTGGAGACAACCTGCAAGTTCAACAGCCGCATGGCCAACAAGTGTTGTCAATTTTATTACTTACGATATTTATTTAAGCGGCAGTGTTCCTCCCAACGAAAGAAGTTTAACTTTTGCAAATAATGTGGTTGGAACTCAGAAGTTAGTCAGAAACGGTTCATTACAAATTGTAGAAAATTCCTATCCATTTGGAAGCTCACCAAATGAATTCGGACCTGAAATACCATTTAATCAAAGTTACTCTTATAATGGAGGTCATTTATTAATCGAAATAAGACATCAAGGATTTTCAGGAACCTCTCGTTCAGTGGATGCTGTATCTACTTCAACCGCAGGTTACGGAACTTTGTTTAGTGGCTTATGGCAATCTTCCTATACTCCAACAACTGGTACACAAGGAAACTTTAGCATACTTAAACTAAGATATGAAGACCCAATACCTGTAGAGTTAACTTCATTCACAGCAAAAGTAATAGATTCTAAAGTGGTTTTGAATTGGTCAACTGCAACAGAGTTGAACAATCAAGGATTTGAAATACAGAGAAAGATTAAATCAGATACTGAAAATGAATGGGAGAGAGTTGCCTTTGTAGCTGGATTCGGAACAGTTACTCAACCTAAATCCTACAGTTACATAGATGAAGTTCAATCAGGTATTTATCTTTACAGATTAAAACAAATAGACTATGACGGCTCATTCAGTTATAGCGACGAGGTTGAAGTTGATGTCAACCTTCTTAAAGAATTTTCATTAGAACAAAACTTCCCGAATCCTTTTAATCCTTCAACCAGAATAAGTTACACTTTGCCAGAACCAGTTTATGTTCAATTGGTCATTTTAAACAGTCTTGGAGAAAAGATTTCTACTATTGTAAATGAATATCAGATGGAGGGTAAATATTCTGTTGATTTTAACGCTCAAGATTTAAGTAGCGGCATTTATTTCTACAAGCTTACTGCCGGTAATTTTGTTTCTATAAAGAAAATGATTTTGATCAGATAATTTAGAATTATAGGTCAAGAGATTAGTCTTTGATGGGGTTGTCCAAAAGTATCAAATAGTCACCCTGCCCCGACTTATCGGGGTCAGGGTCTATTTTCTTTCAAAATTCAAAGTTTTGGATTCCGAAACAAGTTCGGAATTACAATTTTAGGACAGCCCTTTTTTATGTCTTCTGTTTTTTCTTTGTAGCTGCTGGGAATAAAATATTATTTAGGATAAGACGATATCCGGGCGAGTTTTTGTACAAATTCAAATCCGTTGGAGGATCACCTACTGCGTGCTGATAATCTTCCGGATCGTGGCCACCATAAAAAGTAAATGTTCCTCTTCCAAAATTTCCGTGAATATATTTTATCTGATTTGTATTCTGTCTTTCAGCAAGAATAATAACTGAATTTTTTATCAATTCTCTTCTGAACATAGTTGTCTGACCCATAAAACCTTTAATTACATTTGCGTGATTCTGTGTCAGCATAGTAGGAACTGGATCATATTTTGCAGAGAAGTCAAACAAAGTAAAATAATCATTGTCCATATTACCAATTTCAGTGGGTTGTATGTCAATATCACTATACTCATAAATATATGGATTCATTTCGAGCTTAAAATTGGTAAATGCAAGAGTCTTAGAGAAGTCCAGTTTTTTCTGAGCATCAGGATCAGCAGCATCGCCATCATACATTTGAGCACATATATCAACATCCTCTGCAGCTAGAGCTATATCATACGAATCAGTTGCGCTACACATCGCAAATAAGAAGCCGCCGTTACCAACATAATATTTAATAGTTCTTGCAACTTCTTTCATCATTTCAGAAACTTTCTTAAATCCATTTTTAACAGCATTCTTTTCATAAAGCATTTGCTGTTCAATATACCATTGAGCATTTGAAAAACTTGCATAAAACTTTCCATACTGACCCGTGAAATCTTCGTGGTGTAAATGAAGCCAGTCATATTTTGATAAATCACCTTTTAGAATTTCATCATTCCAGATTTTGTCGTAAGGAACTTTTGCATATTCTAGAACTAAAGTAACAGCATCATCCCACGGTTGAAATCCTGGCGGAACATAAACAGCAATTTTAGGAGCTTTCTCTAAACGAATAACGTCCATATTGTTGTCATCATTCTGAACTTCTGAGTAAATTGAAATTGCTGAAGCACCTGAAATTTTTTCAAATTTCACTCCTTCAATAAGGCATTCTCTTGCTATCTCATCAGCAAAATCTACAAGGAATGAACCGCCTTTATAATTTAATAACCAGTCGGCTTTATAGCCTTTTTCAAGTGCTCTGAAAGTTATTCCATAGGCTTTAAGGTGATCTGTTTGAGATATATCCATTGGGATAAATATCTTATCCTGAGCTAAGATTCCCCTAAAAAATGTAAATAAAAAAACAAATAATAAGAATGGAAATTTTTTCATTGAGTTTAACGATCTTTATTAGAGAATAATATCAGGCACTCTTAGCTCCAGACTTAAGGTAAATCGGTTCTTTTTTATGGAGGACTACATCCTTTGTAATTATACATTTGCTGATATTTTTCTTGTTTGGCAATTCATACATAATATCCAGCATAAAATCCTCGACAATAGATCTAAGGGCTCTCGCACCAGTTTTTCTTTCGATTGCTTTTTGAACTATCGCGCCAAAGGAAAAAGGATCAAATTCAAGATCAACGCCTTCCAAAGCAAATAATTTTTTATATTGTCTTACAATAGCATTTTTGGGCTCTGTTAAAATATTTTTTAATGCTTCTTCATTCAAAGGATGTAAGGGCGCAATGATAGGTAATCTGCCAATCAGTTCGGGAATCAGACCAAATTTTAATAAATCCTCCGGTTGAATAAATGGAAGTAAATCTGTTTCATCAATGTTTTTTTTAACTTCTCCGACAAAGCCAATTTTATTTTGATTGATTCGTTTTGCAATAATTTTTTCAATACCTTCGAAAGCACCTCCGACAATAAAAAGAATGTTTTTTGTATTAATGTTAATTAGACTTTGTTCTGGGTGCTTCCTTCCGCCTTTGGGAGGAACTCCAGCAATAGTACCCTCAAGAATTTTCAATAAAGCTTGTTGTACGCCTTCTCCGGAAACATCTCTGGTAATTGAAGTGCTCTCACTTTTTCTGGCGATTTTATCAATCTCATCAATATAAACAATTCCTTTTTGTGCTTTTTCAAGATTGTAATTTGCTGCCTGAAGAAGGTGAACAAGAACTGTTTCAACATCATCTCCCACATATCCCGCTTCAGTTATTGTTGTTGCATCAGCAATTGCAAAAGGCACATCAAGAATTTTGGCTAACGTTTGGGCTAACAAAGTTTTTCCCGTGCCGGTAGGACCTAATAAAAGTATGTTACTTTTTTCAATTTCTACATCATCGAGCTCGAACATACTTTTTTTATAGTAAATTCTTTTATAATGATTATAAACAGCAACGGAAAGAATTTTTTTTGCCCGTTCCTGACCAATTACATAATCATCAAGTAATTTTTTGATTTGTGCCGGAGTGTATAAATTCCATTTTCCCTGCCTGGTAAAATTATTACCCAGGCTTTCAATATTTGTTTTAAGAATTTCGACACTGCTTTGAATACAGTAGTCACAAATAAAAACATCAGGACCAGCGATCAAATTATTAACTTCGGTGCTATCTCTTCCACAAAATGAGCAACGAATATTTTCATTGTTTTTAGATTTAGGCATCTTTTTTCCCTACATTAATTTCATTATTTAGACGAATTATTGACTCTCTTGATTCATCTGAATAGATAGATTTTGGAAATTCAATCAAAATTTTCTGATAACATTCAACTGCTGAGGGTAGATCTTTAAAAGCGTTCTCAAATATTTTCGCTTTCAAATATAATGCTTTATCAGAAAAAATATTTTTTTCTTTTGAAGAATAAATCTGATCTAATTTTTTCATCCCGGAATCATAATCATTCAGAGCAATGTCCATTTCAGCTGACTTTAATAAACAAAATGGCTGAAAAACCAAAGATTGTTGGTTTAATGCAATTTCATCAAACAATACCTGAGCTTCTTTGAATTTTTTAGTAATAATTAAAACTTCTGCTTTTGCATAATTTATTAAACTTATCGAATCATTTTTTGCAATGTTTAGCAAAAGTGAAAACTCCAGAGCGTCATTAGTAAAATCATTTTTCACATTACTTGTAATTTTCTTTATGTTTTCTGAAGCTGCCGCAAAATTACCTTCCAGTGCATAAAGTTTTGAAAGATAAAAGTAAGATGACAACTTATCTTCATCAGAATATGAAACAACTGTTTCAATTCTTTTTAATATTTCTTTGGCTTCTTGATTATTATTTATAATCAACTTTATAATCGCCAATTCTAATAAACTTTTCGAATAAAAACGTGAAGTAGGATAGTTATTGACTATTTCAACAAATGCTTCTTCAGCTTTTTGGATTTCGTTGTTGATATAAAAATTTATCCTACCAATCGAAAACAATGCTTCGACTGCTACATCGGAGTATCGGAAAAGTTTTATAACTTCTTCATAAGAAGAGATAACATCTTTAGTCGCTGATTCAGAAAAAAACTTTGGTTGATAAAATGTTTTCCAGACATCATTCTGTTTATTAAAATTATTCCAGAGTATCGCTTCAAGTGTTCTTGCTTGCCCAAGTTTAGCGGATGCTTTTATGCTTGTGTTTTCAGAAATTATATAAGTGTATTCGAAAACTTTTTTGGCGACTTCGAACTCATTTTCGTTTATGAGAAAATTTGCAAAATTAAGTATTTGTTGTCCACCAGTAGATTGTAATGTTTCTATTTCCTTATATAGATCAAATGCTTTATCAAATTGTCTGGATTCTGTATATAACTTAGCCAGAAGATTTTTAAAGACTAATCCTTTATTCTGATAAGTTCCAACAATTTTTATTGATTTTTGAATTACATCTGGTTTATTGATAAAAGAAAAAATTTTTGACTCAACAACGGGATACATTCCTTGGTTAATAACAAGTATTTCACAATACTCTTTTATAGCTGATTCATATTGCATCGTTATCATAAACAATTCTCCTAAATCCATTGCAAACATTGAAGGGTCATCAGACCTGGTTTTCCCTTTAATTAAAAATTCAATTGCCATTTCAAATGCCCTTCTTTCAATAGCATAATTGGCCATCATTCTGTAAATGAATGGATTATTGGGATTTTTGCTGATGGGAATTTCCCATTTTTCTTTTGCAGTATTTAGTTCTCCCATTAAATAATAAACTGAACCGAGCAAGCCATATAGGGAAGGATCATCGGGATTTGAGCTCAATCTTATTTCTATAAGTCTTAAAGCAGTCTCATATTTTTTTGTGGTAACATATAAGTTATATAGTTTATTAAAATAGTTTTGATTATCCGGATTTTTTTGAAAGAGTTTTTCAACAATTTCTATGGCTTTTAAATAATTTCCAGCCTGCTCATAATTTTCAGCAAGCATATATTGGTTTGCTTCAAACGGATCTGTTTGAGCAAATAAAAGAGTAACTGTTATAATAATATATGTCAGCAGAAATTTCATTTTAATTCTTTAATCATTAAAAAATGTTTAATCTCTCCAAATAGTGTGTGTGACTCTCGGATAATAATGTATCCGTTCTTTTCATAAAACTTAACAACACTTTCTCTTGCGTGAAGAATAATTTTCTTCGCACCTTTTTCAACAACTCTTTTTTCAAGTTCATCAAGAATTAATTTCCCGACACCTTTTCCCTGCCATTCATTTTCA
>CALEBT010000092.1 GCA_937942875.1 uncultured Ignavibacterium sp.
CTCAAGTTTTTGTTTAACAGGTCCTATCCCATTTTCAAGCTCGAATTCCGAAAGTCCACCAGTTAGATCAGTATTCACAGATTTTGATTTGCTGAAATCAGCAGCTTTCTGTTCATCACCTCCACAAGAACTGAGCATAAATGTAAGAACAAATATGATTGCTGTAATAAGCACAGCAGAAAAGAATTTATTCATTTTTTATCTCCTTTTAATAAGACTTAATAGTCTGATTTTACCATAAAATAAAACTGAATTTTTAAAGATGTCAAATTCAGATTTTTTTGTCTGATTAAATATAACTCTTTATTATACATAAATCAAGTTAAATTCTTTTTTCTTAACAATTCCATAAAATAATTTTAATATGAAATTAATCTTCAAAAAGTAAGTTTGAATATGAATTACTTGATAATTATACTAATAATATTTGCACTTGTCTTCGCAGGATTCCGGATGGTATTTTTCATTATCTCGCCTTTAGTAAAAAAAAGTAATATGGTAAAAATATATAATGATCTTTTTTTTATCAGAGAAAAAAGAAAATGCATAGAAATTCATCTGGGTTTTGCAAGTGATCTAATTTTTTATAAAAATTTTTCCAGAAGAAAACTCTTCATTCATCTTGCTGATGGTTTATTAAAGTTGATATCTGAAATCGAAGCAGGGAAAATCAATCTCAATCGAATTATTCAAGGCAATCCATATTTCTTTAAATCTAATAACTTTAAAAATTTCGGTTTCAATGAAAGAGATTTGAATTTTTATGAGAAAATACGTTTTTATCTTAATTACTTCGAATTAAGTTTTCTTAAATCCCTCAAAAGTAAAAAAATATTATTTGTCAAGGCCGACAGGTTAAAAATAGTTTATACTACTGGAAAAACGTTACTTGAAAATAAAAACAACATTATTAGTACTTATCTGAGATTAAATAATTTTGATTCGACTGAATTAAAAGATAGTTTGCACGGAATTGATTCACTGCCTTTCTCTAAAACTGCAGTTTAATTAGTTCCCGATTTTTTTCTAAAGCGGAATATTTTTCTACGGTTTAAATAAACCAAGACAAGATAATAGCTTAATGGAGTGATTGTAAAAGTTAATATTAACATCCCGATTATATAATTATTCAAGGCTGTGCTGCCTATTTGACTAAACTGCTTTAGGGAAAAATTATTTAACATTACTTCAAGCTGTTCATAAGGAATATAATTACCCGTAACTAATTCACCAATTTTGAACATTAAAGCGTAAATAAAAATTGCAGTAAATGGATTAGTAATTAAAGATGCTATATAAACTACAAGAATATTGCAACGGAAAAGCAGAGCAAACGGCAAAGCAGCAACTGTTTGTAATCCCATCGGAACTGCAAGTCCGACAAAAATTCCCAGAGCAAAACTCAAAGCTAATTTATGAGGATTGTGAGCAAGCTCTTTTTCGTAATTGATGAATTTTTTTATTTTTTCTTTAACGAAAAGATCAGAAAATCGGAATTTCTTTAATTCTTTTAATTTTGAAGACAGGTCCATTATAATTTGATTTAATTTATTCTAAAATAATTTGAATAATTATATTAAATTCAAACCAAGGGTTATTAAATTGTAAAAAAATAAGGTAGAGCAAATTATGAAAATTTACATTTTGAGTATTTCTTTATTAAGTTTCTTTTTACTTTCTTGCTCTTCAAAAGTTCAAAAAGGGATAATGATTCCCGACAAACATACAAGCCATATTTCTTTGGATTGGGCTGGAACATATAAAGGCATCTTACCTTGTGCAAATTGTGAAGGAATTGAAACAACTCTTAGAATAAATAGTGACAGAACATTTCAACTGATTACAAAGTACCTTGGTAAAAAATCCGATTCTTTAGAAACTTTTGGAACCTTTGTTTGGAATAATGAAGGCAACACTATTGTTTTAGATAATATTTTAAACGCTCCTAATAAATATTTCGTAAAAGAAAATTCTTTGGTTCAGTTAGACCTGCAAGGCAATTTTATTTCCGGAGATCTTTCAGATAAATACGTTTTACAAAAAGTAACGGCATTACCTATATATAAAATAACCGATGTAACTTGGCGATTAGTTGAAATTCAGGGAAGAACCGTCTCACGATTGGATAAAAATAAAAAACCTATCCAGTTAAGATTAAATTCAAAAGAAAATCGTGTTAATGGTTTTGCAGGATGCAATAATTTTTGGGGTAGTTTTAATCTTCAGAATGGCAACAGAATTTCTTTTTCCAAGATGGCATCAACCTTAATGGCTTGTCCGGATCTTCAGCTTGAAACTGAATTATATAGAGTTTTGGAAAAAGTAGATAATTACACTATAAAAAATAATTCTCTCTATTTGAATAAAGCTAAGATGGCACCTCTTGCCAAATTCGAGGCAGTGGTTGAATAACATTAACAGATAACACAACTGCTACAGATTTTCAAAAATTAAATTGTTGATAAACGGATTAATCTGCGTCATATTATAGAGTAATTATAATTAATTATAGGAATTTCTATAAGAATTAAAAGTGGATTTTTATTGGAATTAATAGTAATAAAACTCTCAAATTCCGAATTCATCTCTTTAATATAACTTTTCCTTTGCAACAGATAATTCGCTATAAACAAGAAACAGATATGCTGTTTTTGTGGAATAAGATCATTCACCGTTGGTTCAACTATTCAAAGGGAAAAGGATGTTGCAAAACTTGAAACCATTTTTCAACTTACTCTTATAATTGTAGGTTTCATTGAAACTCCTTGCAGATTTATAAAATTAAGAGAGATTTCTGATTTTCATTTAATGGCCATTGTTTTATTTTTTGCTGCTATACTAATTGATTTTACTTTTATCTGTTTCAATAATTTGAAAAGAACGATGCAAATATGAGATTAAGCATGATTTTTACTTCAAACCACGTAATAATTAGTATTTGAGTAATAACTGCAGCTATTTTAGTGTTAACATTATATTCTCAAATACCAGATTTAATAATTGGGGCAAATATTTTTGCGATATTGATTTCTGGTATGATAAAAATATTGAAACCGGAGAATAAAAAATGATTGAACTTATTAAAAAACCTCTTTTTCTTATAAACTTTTTGACTGGCTTTATTTTTATAATTGCCGCATTGATTCAGATAAAATTTCCTCCTAAGAAAATTAATTCACTTTATGGTTATAGAACAAAAAACTCAATGAAATCACAAGAATCTTGGGATTTTGCTCAGCTATATTCTGCTAAACTAATGTTAAGATTCGGAGCAGTTTTAGCTTTAATTTCTTTGCTTTTAAATAAAGTACGCTTATCCAAACCTGAATACGAAGTTATTGCCTCAACATTTATTGTTTCATCTGTTGTAATTTTAATGATAAACATAGTTGAAAAAGAGCTTAAAAAGAGATTTTAATCTTTTCTTTTATTATAAATACTTAATTGTATTTTTATACATTTCGTATAATTTTTTTTCAGGATTAGGAATGAAAAAACTATTTATTCTAATTTTTATTTCAATAACAATTCAGGCACAAGTAAAAGTGGAAGATATCAAAACATTTACTTTGAAAAACGGAATGAAATTTCTAGTTTTTGAAAATCATTCCATACCCAATGCCAATATGTACTTATTTTTTAAGGTCGGTTCCAGAAACGAGAATATTGGTATAACCGGAATTTCTCATTTCTTTGAGCATATGATGTTCAACGGAGCAAAAAAATACGGACCGAAAGAATTTGATCGGGTAATGGAAGCGAATGGCGGCTCTAATAACGCATACACAACAGAAAATATTACTGCTTATACAGACTGGTTTCCGAGTTCAGCTCTTGAAATAATTTTTGATCTCGAATCAGATAGAATTAGAGATTTGAACTTTGATGATACAATGATTGAAAGTGAACGTGGTGTAATTCTCTCAGAGAGAACAACCGGACTCGAAAATAATCCTATGGAAGAATTATGGCAGCAAGTTCAGGCTACTGCATTTACAGCTCATCCATATATGTGGCCTGTTATAGGATGGGAATCTGATATTAAAAATTGGACTAAAGCTGACTTACAAAATTATTTCCACACTTATTATGCACCTAATAATTGTATTGTTGTAATAAGTGGTGATGTAAAACTAAATGAAGTAAAAACACTCGCTGAAAAATATTTTGGCGATATTCCTTCAGGTCCAAAACCCAGAGAGATTCATACTGTTGAACCAGAACAAACTGGAGAAAGAAGAATTTTCGTAAAGCGAGAAGTGCCTACGCCATATTTGCTTATTACTTATCACGTCCCTCAAACAGGTAATGAAGATTACTACGCTCTCGAATTATTAAATAACATTCTCTCAAATGGCTCATCTTCAAGATTATATAAATCATTAATTGAAGAGCAGCAATTAGCTATAGAGGTTGGGACATATTATCCAAATGCCTTCGATCCAACTTTGTTTTATTTTTATGCAATTTCAAATGAAAATATTCCTGCCTCCATGTTAGAAAATGCCATCTATGAAGAAATCAACAAAATAATAAATGATGGAATTGAAGAAGATGAGCTTCAAAAAGTAAAGAATCAAAAGCTGATGGAGTTTTACAGAACTACACAAACTATAAATGGAATGTCAAACACAATAGGAACATATGAATTATTCTTCGGTGACTTCAAAAAATTATTTTCCGCTCCTGATGATTTCAAAAAAGTTACAAAAGAAGAAATTCAATCCGTAGCAAAGAAATATTTCACAAAGCAGAACAGAACCGTTGGAATTTTA
Organism: uncultured Ignavibacterium sp.; assembly: GCA_937942875.1. GTDB lineage: Bacteria > Bacteroidota > Ignavibacteria > Ignavibacteriales > Ignavibacteriaceae > Ignavibacterium. The sequence goes on from CALEBT010000092.1 coordinate 4,776, forward strand.
TTCACGGAGGAAGAAAAGTGAAAACAATTTTATCAATACTAATACTAACATCTATTATGAATGCACAATTTAAGTTACCCCATTATGAAACATACAATCTAAAAAATGGATTGACAGTTTATCTTTTAGAAAAGAAAAATTCTCCATTGATTTCATTATCATTTACTGTAAATGCAGGAAGTCTCAAAGATGGAGAAAATTTTGGTTTGGCTGCATTTACAGCAGAGGCTTTGAAGTTTGGAACAAACAGTTATTCAAAATCACAAATAGATTCAATATTCAATTTTTATGGAAGCGAATTATCAGCTTCATCCGGATATGATTTTACAATTGTCAGCTCGACAGTAATGAAAGAATATTTTGATAAACTTTATAAAGTTTTTAGTGAAGTTATTTTAAGTCCTAAATTTAATGAGGATGAAATTACCAAAAGAAAACAAAGATGGATTGCAGAGCTTGACCAAGCAAAAGAAAGTCCGAGAAGCGTAATCGGAAATTATTTCAACCGTTTGATTTTTTCAGATGGATACTATTCAAATCCGCCTTTAGGACTTAAATCAACAATAAATAATATTTCTAAAGAGTTGATCCGATCATTTTATGAACAAAATTATCACCCCGAATATTCTGCTTTAGTTGTAGCCGGTGATTTCAATTACGCAGATATGAAAGAAAAGATAAAATCTGTGTTTGAAAATTGGAATCCACAATCTGATCGTCTGATATATGATATTCGTTTTGAACCAAAATCATTTGAAAAATCCAGAGTTTATCTGATTGATAAAGATAATTCCTTTGAAACAACATTTATGATTGGCGGAAATGGCATTCCAATGAATAATAATGATAAAATTAAAATCGATGTTATAAATACGATTTTAGGGGGCAGATTTACATCGTGGTTGAATGATGAATTAAGAGTTAACGCAGGATTGACTTATGGAGCAAGGAGCAGATTCGCTTCTTACAAATATGCCGGCACTTTTGCTATGTCAAGTTTTACACAAACGAAAAATACTGAAGCAGCTATTGATCTTGCACTTAAAACTTATAACAGACTTTTTGAAAAAGGAATTGATGAGACAACATTAACTTCTGCAAAGAATTATATAAAAGGACAATTCCCACCAAACTATGAAACAAACAATCAACTCGCCTATTTTTTCGTTCAAAAATTTATTTACGGATTAGAGGATTCTTACATTAATGATTTTGAAAATATAATTAGTTCTTTAACAGTTGAGGAAGCAAACAAAGTCATTGAAAAATATTTTCCTAAAGAAAAACTTCAATTTACAATTATAGGTAAAGCATCAGATATCGAAAGCATTGTATCTAAATATGGAGAGGTAATCAAAATTAGCATTCAGGAAGATAGATATTAAAAAATCCCGAGTAAAAAACTCGGGATTCTTTAAACAATAGTAATCAGTTACAGAAATCAATATCTCCGGGTAATGGAATTTCAATGACCATATTGTTAGAAGTAATCTGCTGTTCTCTGTAATAATATTGCCCGTTGTAATAGGCTCTGAAGTTGTATGTTTGTCCTAATTCCAAACAATTAAGAGTTAATTGACCATTGATTATTCTTCCAGCAAACTGCCAAAATCCATTCTTAAATATTTCGATATCAAGGGTACCCTGATCTAAAATATTGCCATTTGGACACCTGCCTCTGACTGTAAGGTTAACTACTTGTCCAGTAAGTTGAGTATTGACTTGTACATTAAATACCTCATTTATACCAGCACAGAGATTTTGAATAAGGAGAGAACCCTTAACTAATGAAGCTGTTCCGAAATAAAAGTAATTTAACAAATCTTCATATGTTTCAAAAACAGAAATTTTAACTGGAATATTATTAGGTGAGTTTAATAGTATAATTTCGGGATCATTAGCTGTAACATAGCCACTTGCCAAATATCCCTGCCCATTTGCATACTCAATATACCAATATAAAGAGTTCCAACATCCGCCGATAAATTTTATTTTACTTGATAAATAGCAGCTGTTATAAAACCAGTCAAGATTCCAATAAGAAAGATGGGAAACATCAGATTTTTCAACAAACAAAACTGGTTTACCTTCAGGTCCGACTTTAGACTGTAAAGTGTAATTGCCTTCAAAAGTCCAGGTACCAGATGATTCGTTGTAGCTCCACATCGGTATTTGATCACCACTACGAACTGTAGTACCAGTATTCGGATTTATAGTATTTGGATTAACCTGTATTTGAACAGAGACTGGTCTGCTAAAGCTCTCAACAGGAATATTATTAACATACATATTAACAGCTGAAAAACCAGCTGTAATGAAAGCACCATTTCCAGAAGTGTTAGTAGTAACACTAAATCCTCCGGGGAAAGATGGCAGAGATGTTCTACTAGTTGCATCAAAATAAGTTAATCGGGAAGTTACATTTCCTGAGAGAGAATTTCCATTAGCGTCTTTAAGTATCGTACCTGCAGGTACTGTAATAATAGATTGAAGAGCGCCGCCTGATGTAGCGACAATATTTGTGGTCGTACCACTGGAAGTAGCAACACTACCGAAACTCTGCTCATTTGATGTTACTCCCGCAGGCAAAGACCCTGTTGGTTTTAATAAATTAACAACAAAAGAGTTTGAGCCTGGTTTAGTAATTAAAATCCTTGATGATGTATTGAGATATTGTGTGCCTTGAACTATAACTATAACCTCTACTGGCGTATCTGTAGTAGGGATAATATTATCTTTAATGGCAAAATAGGCAATCCCGTCTCTAACCGTCATTTCAGTTATGGCTATGTTTACATCAGATATTACATCATTTTTATTTTTACCACCAAATTTGATTGTAATTGGGGTTGAAACTAATGTCTTTGAATTCTGATCTAAAAATTCAACTCTCACTGATGTGGTTCGTGGGATATTTTTTACGCGAACAGTTATACCTTCAACAGGATTTTTTATATCGCAACTAATAGGAAGGAATGCTATCAATCCTGCAAGGAAGAAAAGAACCAGTAATTTTTTGTTCATAATAACCTCTTTGTAATAAATTAAAACTTATATGTAATACCAAGTGAAAGAACAGGATACCATTTGAACCAGCTTAAATTTTCTTCCAATTGTTGTTGCTGTTCTGGAGAAGCAGATGGTTCAATCAATCCGGTGGCAGAGAGTTTTGCTTTGGGAGAGCCTTGATATATCGTGCCGATATCAAAAGAAAATCCTAAACCTTTAGCTCCAGCTGTAGGATTTCCAAATCCAATTCCGATATATGGAGCAATTTTGTTAAAACTAATATCTGCGTTCATTGTTCCAAGAAGATCGGGCGTGTAAAGATCTCCTCCGACAGTATATGACCTGGTTGGTTTCATATCTGCTTCAAACTTATTAAGATTTATGACTAAACCAGCAGTCAGTTTTAGTCCTCTTTCAAAAGGAAAATAATCTGCTAACGCAGAAATAGAGAACAAACCAAGTTTTGCATCATAAGAGTAATCATCTTTATCTCCGCCTCCTCCGTTAATACTGTAGGAAAAAAATGAAAAGCCTAATCTTGCATTAAATTTGGGACTAAATGACCTCACAGCTTCGGCACTAATTCCTGTAGTGCCAACTTTCAAGGCAGCTGCAAAATCTTGTGAGTAAATAATCGATGAGAATAAAATAAATATTAGAAGAGATGACCGGAGATTTTTTTTCATATAGGCTCCTTTTAAATTGATTAAGAATTGGTTGATTCTAAAATAACCTATTTTTAGAACAAACAATAAAAATTTTTTGTTTTAAAATGATTAAAGTCACACAGATAATATTTCTTATCAGGCATAAGGTTAACCATATTGTCACAGAAACTGATAAGATTAGTAATTATTAAATGTTTAATTATTATACCAAGATTTAACATAACCCGAAGTTTTATGAAAAACAACATTATTCTCTGGATTTCAGCTATTTCGATTGTTTTTGTTCTATCATACTTAAAAAGTATTTTCTCAGAAAATTATCCTGTTACTGGAACGATTGGAGTTGATGGATTAAAGCTAACTTACAAATTAGACAAAGAAGGCTATGGCGATAAGCACAAACTGATGCTCAGGTCTGATAATAAAAATGCAACTGCTTCCGTTGTTATCAAGAAAGATAGTTTAATCAAATTTGATTTTTATAAAGAAGATATTTTCCTGGTTACAGAACTTAATAGAAAAATAACTGGTAAGGAGTTTGGATATCACTTAATAATTAAAAGTAAGGATAAAGAATACAGAATTCCTAAAGATGGTGAAGTCATTTTTATCTTTTATGGCAAAATATCGAAAATGCTCTCAGCAATGTTTAATTTATTCTTATTTGTTGGAATCATTTTGATCGTCAGAAGTGGATTAGAGTATTTCAATAAAAATTTAATGACTAAAAAGTTTTTAGTTTTAGCTGGAGTCGTGTGGCTCGCTTTTGTAATGCTTATAAATCCACTTTACTTGTCATATAAATATGAATATATCAATCACGTTATCACCCCCATTCAATCTTTATTTCCAGTTAATCATCTTCTGATTTTGATATTGTTGATAGCGAGTGTTATACTGTCATTTAACAAGAGATTCAAGGACAATCCAGTATCTTTGATCTTCTCTGTTGTTGCATTGATACTATTTTTATTTTAAGCCGAAAAAGATAATAGAACGCCGATAACGCAGATTTAGCAGATAATCGCTGATTTAAATCTGCATAATCGGCGTTATCTGAGTGCTACTAAAAATCAACACTAAGATTTTCAAGAACGAGTTGATGTAATTGCCGACTAGCTGCAAGAATATTAGTACCACTTTCAGGTTCGTTTCCGTTGCAGTCAGTTATTATTCCACCAGCACCTTTTACAATAGGAATTAAAGCCATTTTATCCCACACAGACATAATCGGGTCAATCATAATATCAGCAAAACCGGTTGATAAAAGATAATAACCGTAGCAATCTCCCCAGTTTCGATACATTTTTACTTTATTGATCAGCGAATTGAATTTTTCTTTGTTCAAATATTTTTCTGCGTTGAGATGGTCTGTAACTAAGAGAACTGCTTCTTCAAGTTTTGAGGAATTTCTGACACTCACTTTTTTATTATTCAGAAACGTTTGCTGATTATCTCCAATCAGAAATTCATCAAGAATAGGATGATTGATTACACCAAGAACTGGTTTATTATTATGTAATAATGCAATCAAAGTACCGAAGGATAATGCTCCACAAATAAAGCTTTTTGTTCCATCAATTGGATCTAAAATCCAAACGTACTCAGCTTCTGAATTTTCAGTGCCAAATTCCTCTCCTATTATTCCGTGTTCAGGGAATTCTTTTTTTATAAGATTTCTTAAAACTTCTTCAGCTTTTTTATCTGCAATAGTTACGGGTGATAAATCAGATTTTTCCTCAATTGAAACCTGAGTTCTGAAATATGGCTTTATGACTTTTGCGCTTTCATCTGCAAGTTGCTTTAAGAAGGGTTCAAATTCATATAAATAATTTATCAAATTTAATATCCCCTGACTAAAACTTTTTCTAAATCTGATTTAATCATTATTCTTACTAAATCTTCAAATTTTGTTTTAGGTTCCCAGCCGAGAAGATTTTTTGCTTTTGTATAATCACCAATCAACAAATCAACTTCAGTTGGTCTGTAATAAAACGGATTTACTTTAACTATTACATCACCAAGTTTGAGATTAGTTGTTAAATCAACTTTTGGTCTTTGAGAAAATATTTCGGGATTAACGAATTGCTTTGCTTTATCAGGTTGTATTGATTTTATTTTACCAACTTCATTTTCTGCTTCACCAATCCATTCTAATTCAATTCCCAAATTATTAAAAGTCAAGTCAACGAATTCTCTGACAGTGTGATTATCATTCGTTGCAAGGACAAAATCATCTGCCTGGTTGTGCTGTAAAATTCTCCACATTCCTTCACAATACTCAGGTGCATATCCCCAATCTCTTTTTGCATTTAAGTTACCAAGCGAAAGAGTGGCTTGTAAGCCAGTAACTATTCTTGCAGCAGCACGAGTAATTTTTCTTGTTACAAAAGTTTCACCGCGTCTTGGAGATTCGTGATTAAAAAGAATTCCATTCGAAGCAAAAATGTTGTATGCTTCTCTGTAATTAACAATTATCCAATAGCCATATAACTTTGCAACTCCATAAGGCGAACGAGGATAGAAAGGAGTCTTCTCAGTTTGTGGAATTTCCTGAACCTTACCATAAAGCTCTGAAGTTGATGCCTGATAAAATTTAACCTGCCTTAATCCAACTTCTCTGATTGCATCTAAAAATCTCAATGTTCCAAGTGCATCAACTTGTGCTGTGTAATCAGGAATTTCAAATGAAACTTTTACGTGACTTTGTGCAGCAAGATTATAAATTTCATCTGGCTCAATTTTCTCAAGAAGACGATTGAGATTACTTGTATCAACTAAATCGCCGTAGTGTAAAAAAAGTCTTTTATTCAGAATTTCAGGGTTTTCATATAAATGATCTATCCTTCCAGTATTGAAAGAACTGCTGCGACGAATTATTCCGTGTACTTCATATCCTTTTTCTAAAAGTATCTCTGTAAGATATGAACCATCCTGTCCAGTGATTCCAGTAATCAGTGCTTTTTTCATTCTCTCATTCTGATTTTTCTAATCCAAATTTAATCAAGTTATCTTTAAATCATTGCGGAGCATCTGCTGTGTATTTTTGTTTCACTGCATCTGCTGTTTCGATGTCTTTAATTCCGGAAATTCTTTGTGCAAGTGATTTACCATCAAGCTGATGATATTCAAGAACTTCCAAAGGTGTTCCGCATTCAG
>CALEBT010000093.1 GCA_937942875.1 uncultured Ignavibacterium sp.
CTCCTTACTTACATGGAAAACATTAAAGATTCAAAAGTCGAAGATTTTGAGTTAGACTTATTAAAACAGAAATCTAAAAGTCAATTTTTGAAAGTCTATGTATGGGAAGAAAAATCGAATAATATTCCCGATGATGAATATCTAAAATTAGTAATACTTAAGAATGATAATAAGAGTCTTATCAGGGAAATCATTAAGAAAAAAGGGAATACACCAAGAATTAAATCAAATACAGTTTTTGTTTTATATCCCTCAGACATAGATAAAGGTAATTTTACTTATCAGATTAAAAGAAAAATTGCTTTTGAAAGTATTTTAGCTGCACCTAATCTTAATTTATCTAACGATCAAAAGAAAGAAATTAAAAAAGAACTCGAAAAATTGGACAACAATATATTCGAGTCACTTAGAAAATATTATCGATTAGTTGCAATACCTAGTAAAGATGATTACAAGGTAATTGATTTAGGCGTCCCAACATATGGATATAACAAAACTTTATCAGACGAAGTTTATGAAAAATTACTAGCGGAAAAAGAAATTTTAGAAAAGCTATCACCAAATGTTCTTAAAGTTCAGTTTTTGAAGAACAATGACTTTATTTCAACAGAATCCATTTATACTTCTTCCTTAACAGTTCCGGGATTTTTCAGAATTTCAAGTAGACGAGTTCTTGAAATTGCAATTGAGCAAGGTGTTAGAGAAGGTCTTTTTGGAACTGGAGTACTCGAAGGGAATAGCCCAATATGCAAACATTATAAAAACAGTACTACTGTGTACTTTGACCCAAATGAAATTATTATAAAAGATTCTATTTGTATAGCGCAAATGAAAAAAGAAAATGAAATGGACAATTTAAAATCTTCCGAAAAAACTGATGGCTCAGAAGAGATCCCGCAGAAAATGGATGTAAGTAGAGGAGTTAGTGATCATACACAAGGTACATCGTATGAACAGTTATCATTGAATTTTGAAATACCAAAAGGGAAAGTCAGTTCGTTGATGGGATTACTAAATTTCCTACAGTCCAAATATGAACATTTGAAAATCGACATTAAAGCTTCGGATGGTAAAATTACTAATGAGGAATATGAGGAAAAGATAAAAGAGGCACTTAAACAGGCAGGGATTGAAATCTTTAATGGATAAATTTACCATTCAATATTATTAGAACTTTTATAAAATTAAATATAATAGTGAATATTCATATGCATAAAATTATTCTTCCCTATGGATTCAGTTGTGAAATAGAAGAAGGGCAGGATTTTACTATTAATAGTCCTGCAGGCTACTTCAAGATGATCGGCTTCCCACACAAATTCTGGGACTCTATTTATGAATATGGTGATTCTTCAGGCAGGAAATGGGATGGGGATGGTAATCCACTAACTGAAAACACTCCCAGGGATTTTGATTTTGCGATTCTTAAACAAGTCGTTGGATTTACAAGTGCAAAACAAAAAGTAGAAATTAGAAAAAGAATTCTTGAAGCCTATAAGAAATTTTTTGGCAACGAGTAAATACCTTTATCCACTTTAAACTATACTTAATATACTTATTTGAAATAAAAGACTTCATATCCCACATTACTTATCAACCTTTTTATATGATCAAATTATTTACATAAAAAATACAACTCTTAATTGTAGTTATTTAATAATCTTTCATCATCACTCTTTGTTCAGAAAAAGATAGCTTAGTATTTTTCTATAAGAAAGCTCATTTAAAGTCGATTAATAAAAGGATTTTAAGCGTATCTGAAGCGAATGTGAAGCGTATGTGGAGCGAATGTGAAGCGTATGTGAAACATAAAAGAAGCGGTTAATGTGTAATTGTAAAAGTGCTTTAAATGCAAAAATCGTTTTAATTCACAGGACTAATATGTTTATTTTTTATGGGCGCTGAAGGAGTCTGCGAAGCATCCTTCGGAGAACCTCCACCCTCTGCTTGCATTAATCGAATGTATGTTTACAGAAAATTATTCTAAAAAAATAAAAATCAATATGAACCAATATTACTTCAGTTTCTACTTCAGTGCAATTTGCGTTAAAAACACAAAACCCTGTAAGTGATTAGTTTACAGGGAATAAAGTGAGTGGGCGCTGAAGGAGTCTGCGAAGCATCCTTCGGAGAACCTCCACCCTCTGCTTGCATTAATCGAATGTATGGTTACAGAAAATTATTCTAAAAAAATTAAAAATCGATATAAACCAATATTACTTCAGTTTCTGCTTCAGTGCAATTTGCTTTAAAAACACAAATCCCTGTAAATGATTAGTTTACAGGGAATTAAGTGAGTGGGCGCTGAAGGAGTCGAACCTCCGACCCTCTGCTTGTAAGTCATTGAACAAGTTTCGGTTTTATTATTTTTTAACAATTTTTTTGGTTTTTATGCACTTAATTTATCTGGTTTTGGGAGGTTTCGGGGGCAACTTCGGGGGCGGAATTTTTATATTAATTTTTATTTGAAACGATATCAGAGGGAGGGGGCGAAGGCACGATTTTTTTTCAGTGGAACGAGTGAAGTGCTTAAATTATATCATTAGCACGGAACGAGTGGAAAAGAAAAAGCGTGCCTTCGCTTCACCTGGTCGCCGATGATGTGATAAGGGTGCGAATGGTTGGTTTTAACGCTATAAATATAATGGCACTGGCTGAGCAATTCAACCAGTGCTAACGGAGAGATTAAAGCTCAGTCTCGGCCCAGTCTCGACAAGTCGAAGACTTGGCGGGAAGGCCGAGCCTTGACGGACAGGCGGCTTTATTTGTTATTCAGCAGAGAGAATTTCTTCTTTTCTGTTTTTCAGCAAAGGCATTAAGTTTTTCTTTTCTTTTTCATTGAGTTTTTTATAATACTTATTCAATTCATCAATAGAATTTATTTTGTTTATTTCTTCTGTGTAATTCCTTTCGAGTTGCCTTTGATTTGATTTTGCATTTAAATCAACTGTTGCAGAATTTAGTTTTTGATCAGTATCATTATTGACTTCATCATTGATAAAATCTTCAAGGTCCTGAGTGAAAATATCACTTGCAGCGGTGGCAGTGAGAATAGCATCAACTAAGGATCTTTTTTTAGCCATCTTCAAAACGGTGTTGTAATTATCCTGAATGTTGTCAAATTCAATTTTGTCCTGCCAAACCCAATTATTACCAACCTTTTTCCATTTACCTTTTCCTTCTGCTTTTAGTCTTTCTGATTCTGCTTGATTTGGTTTGTAAGGGCTATCAATATATCTGAATCTGAATTTGCTCTCTAAGGTTGAGCAGATACCTACACCTTGGGCAATTATCTGACCTGAAGGAATGTGAGTAAGAGTTGTAATGACTTCATATTCCCGGTGACCTTTATCGAAATCTTTTGTTCGGATTTCATAGGTTGGAGCTAAGCGAAACATAAAGGCAAGTTTTTCGGCACCGGGTTTAAGCAGAACTAGTTTATCTCCACAGCCGGGAATCTTTCCATAGTGTTCATCTTCTTTCATAGCTTCTTTCATTAGTGACTGAATTGCACTGATTTGCTGCAAAACATCTTGAGTTGAATAATGGGAAAATGTTAGCTTAGATTGTTCTGCTTGATATTCAGAAAGCTGATTGTTTTTTTGTAAAGCATTTGCGGAAGAATTTTTGTTAGACATTGCGGACCTCCTATTTGATTATAATGTTTTGTTTTTCAACAAAGTCGATCCCATCAGGGATTAAACCAGTTGACTTAATTAGATCTTTTACTTTGGTTTTTTGGATTTCAATTTTAATTGAAACAAGTTCGGGATATTGTTCAGCGAATTTCTTTTCATCAATGAAAGGCGATACTTCAACTGATTCTGATTTACGCCAGGATATAGAGAAATTTTCTCCGTTGATCTTTTCACCTTCGAAGAGATTATTTTTTAAGTAATGCTTAATGAATTCGATTTTGTTTTCAATTTGTTTTTTCTTCTGTTGAAGATTTTTTATTTCATCAGCAACAGCATTTTGAAAAGCTGATAAATTTTTGAAGAGTAAACAGATGTTTTGAATTTTTGTTTGTCTTTGAATTTGTAAATCATCAATCTGTTTAGCTAAAGCAGTTGAATTATCTTCATTACTTTCATCATCTAATTTTTCAAATAGATTTTCAATTTCAAGGTTAATTTCATATAGTTTCATCTTAATTCTCCTTAAATAGTGTCCAAATGTTCACTAAAAAATAAGTTATTTAATTTTTAAAAGCAAGAAATATTTTTAAGCTTTCCTTAAAGATGTAATTTACCATCATTTTCAAAGTGCAAAAGATTTTCAATTGTTAAATCAGGTAAAAGAAAATGGACAATTTTCTGGGAATAAAAGGACGCTTTATAGAAATACCATTTATTCAGTTTTGCGGACCTTAGCCAGGAATCAATATAAGCCGCAGAGTTTTCATAAGTGTAATTTATCCCAGCAAAGCTGCATAGATAACAAGCTGATAATTCTGCAATAAGTTCTTCGAAGCCATAATCTCTATTTTTATCATCTAAACCGGGACGCGAGATTCGATTTTTGTTTAAGCACCAATGAGAAATTTCGTGAAAGAAAGTTGATAGATATTCAGAGAGAGAAGAGAAGCAATAAATATTAGGCATTGTAATAATATCAGTTGAAGGACAATAATAAGCGCTGCCTTCGTAGGTATGACGATAATTTATTTTGAACTTTTTTAATATCGCTGATAAAAATTCTTCTCCCTGAAATTTAATTTCAGGAATAAGATCAGGAATTTGATTGACTATTAAAGATAGATTAAAAACATTGTGAAATTGAAGGAAAGGAATTCTTTTAAGTTTTTCTTCATCTTCGATTTCAAGAATTTTCCAAAAAATAACTAGATCAGATTTGCTTCCGTTTTTCAATTGAAGATTGTGTTGTTTTAACTGAAGAAAAGTTGCGTAATAAGGTGATGGGTAATCATTTTTACAGAGTAAAAAGTTGTTTATTCCGGAATAAGGACGCTTTGAAAAATAATTTCTCGGAATTCCTTTTTGAAAAGGCTTACGCCAGAACAAGCCACCTTTTTCAAGGTGGCTCATAATCTGAGAATTAATCTGATCAAAATTCATTTTTAATCTCCTTTCCATCTTTCCAGATCAAACGTTCCCAAATTCTGACAATCATTGCAGGTGATTCGATGTAATAAAGGTTTTTAGAAAAGATGACACTGCAGGAACCAGATTTTTTATAAATCTTTTCGGCTTCGCGGATTGCTTCGGATTCATCATCCGAAACAATCTGGAAACCTGAATCATCAATTATTTTTTTCAATATCATTTTATCTCTCCAAGGAAATTTTATCAATAGTGAATTAAATGCGGAGCAAGCAAAGAAAATCTTCTGAAATTGAAAAGAAATTTTTTGCTTACACGCTGAGGAATTTTCAAAAATATCACTTTATAAGTATTACCTTTATAGGATAAATCTCTTTCTTCAATCAGGAAATGATCAAAATTCGAACGGACCCAATTAAAGAAAAGATTTCCGTAATGCTGAGGTTTAAAGAAGAAAACCAGCTGGCCACAAAGACCGTTAAGGACATCATTAAACGGGCGTGCTCCGATATAAGAGCAACGGCAGCGGAGAGCAAAGCTCCCCACTGCTAAAACTGAAAGATTAAACAAAAAACCTCCAAAATTTGCAGATGTTATAAATTTCTTTAAGATTTTTTTTGTGCATAGCAAGAAGCAAAAGATTAGCGCTTGCAAAGAAACCTTTGCGGACTAGAAACTTATAAACCGCAAATCTTTGAGAAATGGCCTGGTTAAAATCGTTATTCATTGTTAATCCTTTCAAATTAGTTGTTGATGTTGTTTATTTAAGAGCGGGTTTGTGCCCGCAAAAAAAATTTTTAAGCCCGCTAAACAACCAAAAAGGCTGTGCGCAGCACAGCCAAAACACAAAAAAAGGTGGCACGCAAGGGCGAAGTTTCGCAAAGTTTTTTTGGCGAAGCCATTCAAAAAACTGCAGCGAACGAGTTTATATACCCTTGCGTGACGGATTCCTTTTTTGTGTATATTTCATTAAGCGGGCTTAAAAATTGAAAATTAAAAAATGGCGCAGCCATACCAAAAAAAAGAGGAAGAGCTTAATGGAGGTGGTTGAGTTAAATGCAGGTGAAAAATTTATTTTAATTATTAAAAAAGTATTAAGTGAGAGGCGGTAATTAATTAAAATTAAATTTTTTAGCTGCAGATGACAGAATGATAATAATAGATAGAATAAAGGCAGTTAATAGCTACCAGAAGCGCAGCGAAAGGGAGATATTATCTGCCTGATGATAATAGTAAGAGAAGAAGTAATAACTGAGCTTTCAAGAAAAACGGTATTAAAGGGACACGGGGCGGTGGCAAGATTTTTTTCAAAATGTTTTTTTCAGGCGAAGGGAGTGGCAAAATTATTATCAGAAAGCCACGAACCGAGCCAAGAAAAAACAAAGAAAAAGCGTGACACCGCTTCCGTGAGTGGGCGGGTTTGGGGATAAAAAAGGTGCGAAGCACACCTGAGGAATTAAGATTTACCTGCCGGAGGCAGGATTGAAAGATGGCGATGGCAAGCGTTAAAAAATAATCAGTGCGAAGCATCCTTTGGACAAGCCAAAAAAAAATAATTAAAACTGATGATTATTTTTTATCGCTTGCCTACGCCACAAA
>CALEBT010000094.1 GCA_937942875.1 uncultured Ignavibacterium sp.
GTCTGTGCCGTTAATCGGATATGTATTGCCACCGACTAACTGTGCAAATGATATTGATGATGCAACAAGAAAAACAAGCATCATCATTGTTGAAAGTTTTTTAATCATATTTCTCTCCTTAAATATTATTTTGATTTGAAATAAATTTTTCTTGGTATTAGATCTCAGTTAAGAAAACTGTAGTTGCAGATATTCATATTTCCTCCGTGTGAATGTTGGTCAGATATTTAGTTAATTAGTCAAAAGAAATTTAAAAATTTAATGAAATTTACATTTACTAAATTCTGAAAAAATTTGTGAATGAATTACAGCACAAAATCAAATTTATTATTAGTTTAAGCTTTCAAACTGCAGGTTAGATACAGATCATATGTAATTTTATCCATTCACAAAAGAAATTTATTATAAATAACCGTTTCAGTCAAATAAAATTTTGTTTAAAGGGACATCTGAAAAATTAAGTTTTTATAATGAGTGATTAAAATTCAACTTTAAAAAATTTATTTGTTCAAAGGATCATAAGGAAATGTTTATTCAGATATCTTTTTGATAATATGCCGTAAAAATATTTCTTCTCTCAGAATCTTGTCTCGGATAGATTATTAATAGCTAGCAGAATAAAACACTTGACTATAACCAGTAAATGTGTTGTCCTTCTGCCAGCTGGCGAGTTATTTTCTTTTTCCTTTACTGTTATTTTCTCTATTGGTTTTAAGAGTCTTTCCCAATCAATCTTTGATTTTATTATCTCTAAGGCCTGTCTGCTTTGTGTTTTTATATGTTTATTGAATCTATCATTTGCCGCAGAAGTAAACAGATACGGACTATTAATTTTATTGCTACTGATTTTTACCTCTCTTTTTTGAATCCGATCATATCTAAATTTTTATTAAAATCAGAAAATTTTTCAAAGGTTTCAAATTATTATTTATTAAATTCCTGTTCTCTGAAACGATTTCATTAGGCATTTATCAATAGCCTGTTGCAACGAATTTAAGTTAATCGGTTTGTTCAAAATAAATTCAACTCCAAGTTCATTATAATCTCTTAAAAAAGCTTTATCTAGTTTAGGACCAATAATTATAATTTGAAGTTTTCTTTGAAGATTCAGTTTTATAATATTTCTTATAAAATCCAAACCATTCATATCAGGGAGAGAATGACTGGCAATAATAAGAGCAGGATTATATTGTTTAATTTTGTTTAGTGCTTCTGTACCCAGTGACTCTGAATAAACATTATAATCGGGCTTGAAATTTTTGATTAACTTGTTGTAAAGCATTCTATCTGAAGTTTCAGGTTCAACCAATAAAATAACTGCTGAAGATGAAGGTAAACTAAAGATAAAATTAGACCCTTTCCGGTATTGACTTTCAACCCAGATATTTCCATTATGTTTTTCAATTATCTCTTTAACTAAAGAAAGACCAAGTCCACTTCCCTTTTCACCTGATGTTCCTTCAGTTGTAAACTTAGAATCTACAGAAAACAATTTACTTAAATCTTCGGGTTTGATTCCAACTCCATTGTCTTTTATACTGAAATTGTAATAAGTGTTGGTTGAATTTGGAGAGCAAGAGATTTCTACTATACCGCTTTCCATAGTGAATTTTATTGCATTTGAGATCAGATTATAGAAAACTTGTGAAATTAAATTTTTATCCACGAACAAATAAACATCATCTTGAACGAGGTTATAAATTTTTATAGACTTTTGCATTGCAGCGCCAGATAAAGAGTTTACTACTTTATTTATTATTTCACTAACATTAGTTTTCTCAGGTTCAAATTTGATTCTTCCAGTTTGAAGTCGAGTCCAATCCAGAACTGAATTCACCAAAGAAAGCATAGTCTGAGCTGATTCCATGATAAATTTTATATACTGTTTTCTTTCTGATTCGGAAAGTGAATCATCATTCTGCAATAAATCAGTAAATCCGAGAATAGAAGTAAAAGGAGTTCTTAAATCGTGCGAAACTATTGATATGAATTTATCTTTAGTTTCATTGAGTCTATTCAATTCTTCGATTGACCTGATCATTTCTTCTTCATTTTTTTTACTAATGGTTATATCGCTCATTATTCCATAAATTTTTTGAACTTTTCCACTGAACGAGCGATGAAGACTTAACTTCAATCTGATCCATAAAATATTACCATCCCTATTGATAATTCTAAATTCCAATTCACCATATTTCTTGCTTTTGCTTTCAAAGATATCAAGAAGTTTTGGCTTAACTTTTTTATAATCATCAGGGAAAGCTATTCTGAAAAAGAATTTAGAGTCAGAAAGAAAATGACTCTGATCATAGCCTGTAATTTTCTTAATTGCAGATGTACAAAAAACAGGTTTTAATCTAAAACCAACTTTTTCAAAAGTAAATAGACAATCATCCAGATTTTCAGTAACTGTTCTGTATTTTTCCTCAGATTCCCGGATTTCACGATGAGCCCTTATTTTTTCGGTGATATCACGTACAGATAAAATCAGAACTATTCTTGAATCAATTTCCAAAAAACCGACAGACATTTCTACAGAAATTCTGGAATTATCACTTCTTCTTCCAGCAAAATCTATTTTACCTGAAGATTGTTTTTTGAGCTCAATCATTCTGATGAACTCGGAAACTCTTATTGTATCATCATCCCAAATTATATCCAGAAAATATTTTCCCTCTAAATCGAGTTCACTTTCGAAACCAAAGATTCTCAGAAAAGAATTATTAACCTTAATAAACCTGGAATTCTCAACAAGTGCAATTCCATCAAAATTATTTTGAATTATCTGATTATAAAACCGGATTTCGGACTCTTTGGCTCTCAGTTTTTCAACTTCGTTAAGATAACAAGCAATGAATATTAAACTGCTTTCAGAGGTTTTGATAGGATGAAAATATGCTGAGAATGAAACTTTTTCTCCTTTAGAATTAATAAAGGGTAATTCAATACTCCCGGATTTTTTTTCAGTAAATGCAGTTAAATCAAAAATATTTTTTTCAAGATATTTTGGATCTATCATATTGTAAAATGAGTGGGATATTACATCTTTTTTATCGTATCCGAGATTTTCACAAAAAGCATTATTTACGAAAACTATCTCACCACCTGATTTGATTAATATTACAATTTGAAGAGAATTATTTATTGTGCTCTCTAAAACTAAAACTTTGTTTTTAAGTTTTCTTTCACTCTGATAAGATTCGGTTAAATCATTTATAAACAAAACTCTTTCGTTCTTATCAGTAACAAAAAATCTAAGTTCATAAATTTTCTGTTTTCTATTTTTATCGTTGAATTGAATTTCTGTTTTATAATTAAGATTTCGTTCTAATTGGATTTCAGCTTTTTCTAAAACTTCTTTACTAATAAAATCGAATTTCGTTAAAATATTTACTTTACTTTCACCTGATATAGTAAAACTATCTTGTTCTGTCAGATTTTTACTAAGCTGAATAATATTAAATTCAGAATCATAAACGATAAACTTTATATCAAGTTTATTTAATAATTCGTAGTAATTTAATGAGCCTCTCGCACTGTTTTTGAAAGCAAATGTTTTTGAATCAGTTTTATCAAAAAATAAATAGTAACTCGTAACTTCGGAAACTTTATTGGTCAGTGGAATAATTCTGCAATAATACTCAACCTGGTTTATAGTCCTTATTATGAACTGAGAATATTTCTTTTGTAACTTCGAATAATTCAAATAGTAAGTAACAATTTTCAAATCCTCAGAGAAAATGATATCTGATAAAGCTGGATTTTCATTTGAATCAATTATCGTTTTAATTATCGGAGGGACATTAACTGAATACTGATTTATATTATGTTCCTTATCAATAATGATAAAGAAATCAGATGTTTGTTCAATAACTTTCTGTAAATCAGCATTTCTTTTAATGTATTCTGTGGTTGTTTCTATTGCAACTCTTAGATCTTCAATGATAAAAATGGCTCCATTAAAAACACCATTTTCCATCAGTGGAGTAGCTTTAACTATAAGTTTAATAATTCCCTTTTTACTGAAATCATTCGAGGAAACTTCACTTTCAAAAGGTAAACCTTTATGCAAAAGTGAGATTTCTTTTTTTATAGATTCTTCGTTAAAAAATTCTATATCAAAAAGATTATTAAGGTCAGAACTATCCTTAATTGAAAGACCATAAAATTGACATAAATCTATAAATGCTTTATTGATGAATAAAACTTCATAGAGATTATTACAAATAATAATTCCTACTGAAAGCTCATTAAGAATTTCGTTAGATTCAATTGCGAGGTATTTTTTAAACTTTTCTTCCATTTTTAATCTGATTTTAACAAAATATGATTAAAAAATTCGTGCCATCAAACAGAATAATTTATTCACTAAAAGCATTAAAACAGAAATAGCCAATTCGAGTAAATGTCTCAAAAAAAAGATTTGTTTCAATATGATGCGATATTTCAGAAATTAAAATACTTATTGAAAAGATACGTTAATATTTACAATTTCACTCTTACTTCCTGTTCTGACTGGTGGTCCCCAGGTCCCAGCTCCGGAGGTTACATAGAAGTGAGTATTTGAGATTCTTTTATATCCCCAACTTATTTCATAAATCAATGAAGTAATCAAATTTGCGGGCCAGATTTGTCCGTGGTGTGTATGACCAGAAAGTTGTAAATCTATTCCGTTTTCAGAAGCTTCATTTAGATTAAATGGAGTGTGATCAAGTAAGATTTTAGGATATGAATCAAGTTTCTGAACAATTGAAGATAAAGATTTTCGATGAACTCCATCAAACCTGAATTTTGAGGAATCCTCACGTCCGATTATATAAAAACTGTTTCCGATTAATAGTGCTGTGTCACGGATTACTGTCATACCTAATTTTTGCGCATATCGAACTGATGATTCAACTCCATTGATGAATTCGTGATTTCCGTTAATTGTAAAAAGACCATACTTGCTTTTTAATCTTAAAAATGATTTTCCTATTCCCTGTGCTTCTAAAATTTCTGCTTTGTCATCCACAATATCTCCAGCGAACAGAATAATATCAGGGTTTAGAGAATTTATTTTATCAACGAGCTTTGGTAATAATTTTTCACCATCAATCGGAGATAAATGTATATCAGAAGCCATTATAATATTAAGTCTATCTATTTTACTATTCTGCTTAGGTATGTTTATTTTTAGAGTAGTTGTAATTATATCTCTTTTATTAAGGTTTCCAAGTAAAACAATCACTGAAACAAAAAGGAAAACTGATAGTGATAAAATCAACTTACTTTTATACTCAAATAAAAAAACAGGAAGAAACCTGAAAAATTTATTTAATAACAAAATCAAATCAATTGTAAATAATACCAATACAAAGTAAACCAGCATTGCAAACCAGATTGCTCCAACTGTAAGCCAAATATCATAAGCATTAACTGATAGGTATTTATAAAGTGATTTGCTTAACACATATCCATAAGAAACCAGAACAAATAAAATAATAAAAGATGATTTGACTATCCCGTTATTTGGCAATAAATGGAACGCTCTTATGAAAATATAATAGTTGAGAAGCGTATAAACAGTAAAAAAAGTGATAAAAAATAAAATCATAGTTTTCTTTTTACAGTTAAAACATAAGACAATAGAATTAGTTCAAAATAAAGAGTTGATATAAAATAGAAAAAAGCGCTGCAATCAAAGTGTGGATTACGAAAGAATTGTCAGTCTTTGATGGCAATGCCACTCAGACCGACAATTCATAATTTTTGAGATAGCTGATATTGAATTCTATTTATAGGAATGTAGAATCTTCATATAATTAACACGTTCGAACTTGGATGGGTCTTCAACATTCATATAGCTCATACTTCCTCTCATCATAGAAATTGATTCGTATTCTCTCTCTTCCATCCAGGTTTGCATTTCAGTAATTACATCAGCAATATGAGAAATTCCGAATTTTAATAGACTTGAGAGCATCATTGTAACCTTAGCACCTGCCATAATCATTTTGATTACATCAGAAGCGTTGTAGATACCACTTGTTGCGGCTAAATCTGCATTAACTCTGTTGTATAGAATCGCAATCCATCGTAATGGTAAACGCATTGCCATCGGAGTACTTAATAGCACATTTGGAACTACTTCAAGTTTATCTAAATCAATATCTGGTTGATAAAATCTATTGAATAACACCAAGCCATTAGCTCCGGCTTTTACTAATTGAGAAGCAATATATGCTGTAGAAGTAAAAAACGGATGCAATTTAACAGCGATTGGAATTTTTACAGATGATTTTACTGCTTTAACAATATCAACATACATTTGCTCTACAGCAACGGAAGATTTGTGAATATCAGTTGGAAGCAAATAAATATTCAATTCTAAAGCATCAGCGCCAGCTTGTTCAATTAGTTTTGCATATTCAGTCCATCCACCCAGGGATTTTCCATTTAAACTTGCAATTATCGGAATATTAACAGCTTCTTTTGCTCTTCGAATGTGATCCAGATATTCTTCAGGACCAGCTTTGAAGTCAAATGGTTCCGGAAAATATGATGTAGCTTCAGCATAACTTTCTGTATGCACAGAAGTATGATAATCCAGTTCAAATTGCTCGTGTTCAATCTGTTCCTCAAAAATTGAGTAAAGAACTACTGCTCCGGCACCTGCATCTTCCATTTCTCTGATATTTGAAATCTTTTCAGATAAAGGACCGGCAGATGGAACTATCGGCGATTTTAATTTCAATCCGAGATAATTAGTTGTTATATCCATATTTATTTCCTTTGTAATCTTTAAACTTTTTAATTCATTAGTTAGCTTTTTCCGGTTCCCAAGCTGCCATTCTTTCGTATTCTTTCCAACGTTTAATAACATCATCCTGAGCTTCTTTAATCAGTCTTGCTGCAAGTTCCGGATGAGATTTTGTCAGCATTTTATATCTTGTCTCCATATAAGCATAATCTTTGAACGGAATTTTTAATCCTTTAGATTCAAGTTTGAAAGGATTTTTACCTTCGAGGGCTAATTCAGGATTATATCTATACAAAGGCCAGTATCCAGAATCAACCGCAGCTTTCTGATTATTCATTGCAGTAGCCATATTAATTCCGTGAGCTATACAATGACTATAAGCAATAATCAAAGAAGGACCATCATAAGCTTCGGCTTCGAGAATTGCTCTTAGTGTATGCTGATCGTTTGCTCCCATTGCAATTTTTGCGACATATACATTACCATAACTCATTGCCATTAGTCCCAAATCTTTTTTACCAGCAGGTTTTCCTGCTGCAGCAAATTTAGCAACAGCTCCCCTCGGAGTTGCTTTAGAACTTTGACCACCAGTATTTGAATAAACTTCTGTATCAAGTACTAAAAGATTAACATTAGCACCGCTTGCCAGGACGTGATCCAATCCGCCATAACCAATATCATAAGCCCAACCATCTCCGCCAATTATCCATACACTTTTCTTTACTAAATAATCAGACAGACTTAATAGATGTTTAATATCTTCGGCTTTTCCATTTGCACCAGCAGAAAGCATATCATTTAATTTTTTCTTTAGGATATCAACTCTCTGTCTTTGGTCATAAATATCTGATTCATCTTTCTGTTTAGCATTCAAAATCTGAGTAACTAAATCATCTCCGATATCTCCTGATAATTTCTTCAAGAGCAATTGAGCCTGATAATTATGTTTATCAATTGCCATTCTGAATCCATAGCCAAATTCTGCATTGTCTTCAAAGAGAGAATTTGACCAGGCAGGTCCTCTGCCGTCTTTATTTGTAGAATAAGGTGTTGTTGGAAGATTACCACCGTAAATTGAAGAACAACCAGTAGCATTAGCAATAATAGTTCTATCACCAAATAATTGCGTTACTAATTTAACGTAAGGTGTTTCTCCACAACCAGAGCAAGCACCAGAGAATTCAAACAAAGGTTGTAAGAACTGAGAATCTTTAACTTTTGAGACAGAAATAGTTCTTCTGTCTAAATCCGGAATATTAAAGAAGAAGTCCCAGTTAACTCTCTCAGTTTCTCTTAATGAAAGCTGGTCAGCCATATTAATTGCTTTTAATCTGGTTTCCTTTTTATTCTTAGCCGGACAAACATCAACACACAAAGCACAACCAGTGCAATCTTCAACTGCAACCTGCAAAGAGTACAGCATATTTTCGCCGTAATCCTTCGATTTGAATTTTGTGTACTTGAATGTTGGAGGTGCATCTTTAACTAAATCTTCTGTAAAGACTTTTGCTCTGATAGTAGCGTGCGGACATACCATAACACATTTATTACATTGAATACAAGTCTCCGGATCCCATACGGGAACTTCCAATGCAATATTTCTTTTTTCATATCTTGCTGAAGAAAGCGGATAAGTTCCATCCACAGGCATTTTGCTAACCGGAATGGAATCACCTTTACCTTCAATAATTTTTGCAAGAACTTCTTTAACAAATTCAGGTGCTTCACCTTGAATAGCAGGTTGTAGTTTAATATTGCTTGTGATTTTATCGGGAACAGGAACTTCAAATAAATTATCTAAAGTTTTATCAACAGCATCAAAGTTCATTTGAACAATTTTATCACCTTTGGCACCATAAGTTTTCTTGATTGAATCTTTAATTAAAGATATAGCTTTTTCTTTTGGGAAAATATTTGAAATTGCAAAGAAACAAGTTTGCATCGTCGTATTGATTCTTACACCCATCCCTGTTTCTTGAGCAACTTTGTAGGCATCAATAATGTAAAATTTCATTTTCTTTTCGATCAAATCACGCTGAACTTTTTCTGGTAATGAATCCCAGACTTTCTCTTTTGGAACCTGAGTATTCAATAAGAAAGTTGCACCTTCCATTGCATCCTGAAGCATATCCATTTTCTCTAAGAAAACCTGTTGATGACAAGCAATGAAATTCGCTTTATTTATTAAATAAGTTGATTTGATCGGTTTAGGACCAAATCTCAAGTGAGAAACTGTTACAGAGCCGGATTTTTTAGAATCATAAACAAAATAACCCTGAGCAAAATAATCTGTCCCTTCACCAATAATTTTAATAGAATTCTTATTTGCACCAACAGTTCCATCAGCACCTAAACCATAAAATTTGCCTCTGAATGTTTGTGGATCTTCAACAGAGAAATTTGGGTCATATTCTAAACTTGAATTTGTGACATCATCTATGATTCCAACTGTAAAATGATTTTTAGGTTTATTTTGATCCAAATTATCAAAGACTGCTTTGATCATTGGAGGAGTAAATTCTTTCGAGGAAAGTCCATATCTTCCTCCAACCACTTTTGGATAAGCAAACTTTAATTCGCCATTCATATATTTTTCAGATATTGCATTCAATACATCCTGATAAAGTGGTTCGCCAGCAGAACCGGGCTCCTTTGTCCTATCCAAAACCGCAATTGATTTAACAGTAGTTGGAATTGAATCAATAAAATGATCGATTGAAAATGGTCTGTATAATCTTACTTTTATTGCTCCGACTTTCTCGCCTTTTGCAACCAAATATTCAACAGTTTCTTCAACAGGCTGAGTACCTGAACCCATAAGAATTATGATTTTTTCAGCATCAGGAGCACCTACATATTCAAATAATTTGTATTGTCTTCCTGTTAACTTAGCGAACTTATCCATCTGTTTTTGAACAATTGCCGGACAAGCCATATAAAATGGGTTAACAGTTTCTCTTCCTTGGAAATAAACATCAGGATTCTGTGCAGTACCTCTTATTACAGGATGATCCGGTGATAAAGCTCTTTTTCTGTGAGCAATAATCAAATCATCATCTAACATAAATTTCATATCTTCTTTAGTCAGTTCTTCTATTTTCATAACCTCGTGAGATGATCTGAAACCGTCAAAGAAATGGAGGAATGGAATTCTTGATTCCAAAGTTGAAGCCTGAGCAATTAGTGCAAAATCCATAACTTCCTGAACTGAGCCTGAAGATAACAAAGCAAAACCTGTTTGTCTAACGGACATAACATCTGAATGATCACCAAAAATTGATAATGCCTGAGCAGCAATTGATCTTGCCGAAACGTGAAAGACAGTTGAGGTTAACTCTCCTGCAATTTTGTACATATTAGGAATCATCAGCAAAAGACCTTGCGATGCAGTGAAAGTAGTAGTAAGTGCACCACTCTGTAATGCTCCGTGAACTGCACCTGATGCACCGCCTTCGCTTTGTAATTCAGAGACAGTTGGGGTTACTCCCCAAATATTTTTCATCCCAACAGCAGACCACGCATCGCACCACTCTGCCATATTAGATGAAGGAGTAATGGGGTATATTGCAATAACTTCGTTTGTATTAAAAGCCACATACGCAGCGGCTTCATTACCATCAATTGTTACTTTCTTTCTTTCCATTTTAAACCATTTATATTATTGATAAAAATTCATTAATGCAGTGTACTTGCAATCTCAACAATAATACCATCCATATTTATTGAATTTTCACTCATTTTCGGCATTAATTAAATGCCATTTCATAATTGATAATTTATATTTTCAGCTAATTCCCATTTTTAAGAATGTATTTTGATATTTACTATTATTTGCTGATTTTTAAGTTGTAAATAATTAAAACGGAGTGAAAATGGAACTTCCTAACTTTACACCCCCGCAAAGGCAATTTAAATCTTTAACTATCGGTGACTGGCTAATTACTTTCTTAATTCAAGCAATTCCTATTGTAGGATTTATTATGCTTTTTGTTTGGGCTTTCGGAGGAGATACTCACCCAAGCAAAAAAACCTGGGCTCAGGCAACTTTGATTTTTATGGTAATAGTAGTTGTTTTTACGATAATTTTATTTATCCTGTTGGGCGGAATTTTTATGTCAATTATTCAGGGATTAAATTACGATTACTCAACTTGACATTCTATCCTACAATTTGAAACTGAACTTTAATTCAAAAGAGGCTGTCTCAAAACTGGAGTTTGTTACCCTGCCCCGACTTGTCAGGGTCAGGAGGGTCAATTGTCATTCAAAATTTACATAGAGGGGCTGTCCCAAAAGAGGTAAAAAGTCATTGCGAACGAGTCTTCGAGTGAAGCAATCTTTATCTTTTAATTCAAAAATGAGATCACTTCACTTCGTTCGTGATGACAAAATTACTTTTTGGACAGCCCCTTACGCTATGAGACAGCCTCTTAGCCTAAATACCCATCTCCTGTTTGACTTCAGAAAACTTTCCTACTGCATAATCCAAGTCCTCTAAAGAGTGGGCAGCTGAAATCTGAACTCTGATTCTTGCAGTACCTTTTGGAACAACCGGATAGAAAAATCCGATTACATAAACTCCTTTTTCTAACATTTTAGCAGCCATTTTTTGAGCAAGCACTGCATCTCCCAACATAATCGGAACTATAGGATGAACTCCATCTTTAATTTGAAATCCGGCGGATTTAATTTTTTCTCTGAAATATTTTGTGTTCCTCTCTAATCTATCTCTTAATTCTGTAGTAGAAGAAAGCATATCAATTACTTTTATTGAAGCAGATACAATAGCAGGAGCAACTGTGTTAGAAAATAAATAAGGTCTTGAGCGTTGTCTTAATAGATCAACTATTTCCTGTCTTGCAGAAGTGTAACCACCACTTGCACCACCAAGAGCTTTACCTAAAGTGCCAGTGATAATGTCAACTCTGCCAATGACATCATTATATTCGTGAGTTCCTTTCCCGTGTTTACCCATAAAACCTACAGCGTGAGAATCATCAACCATAACCATAGCACCATATTTATCAGCCAGATCACATATTTCTTTCAACGGAGCAATGAAACCATCCATAGAGAAAACACCGTCGGTTGCAATGAGAATTTTTTTTGCGTTGTTTGATTTTGCTTCTTTAAGTTTTTCTTCTAAATCATTCATATCACAATTTTTATATCTGTATCTCTGGGCTTTGCATAATCTTATTCCATCAATAATACTTGCGTGATTCAATTCATCACTTACAATTGCATCTTCTTCCGTTAAAAGAGTTTCAAACAATCCACCGTTTGCATCAAAACAGGAAGTGTAAAGGATAGTGTCGTCCATTTCCAGAAAATCGGAAATCCTTTTTTCAAGAATTTTGTGAATCTCTTGAGTACCGCATATAAAACGAACAGAGGATAAACCAAATCCCCATTTATCCAAGCCATCTTTTGCAGCCCGAATAAGTTCTTTGTTGTCTGACAAACCAAGATAATTATTCGCACACATATTAAGGACTCTTTGAGAGTGAGATACTTCAATATGAGATGATTGAGGGGATGTTATAATTCTTTCCTTTTTATACAAACCCTCTTTTTCAATTGATTCAAGTATTGAAGCATAATAATTCTTTATTTCCGTATTCATATTTTCCTCTGATAAAAATTAAAATTTAATTAAGATTAATTTGGACTAATCATTTTCTCGGGTCTGACAATTTCATCAAACTTTTCAGGGGTCAACAGTCCTAATTCAACAGCAGCTTGTTTAAGAGTTTTGTTCTCAGCGTGTGCTTTTTTAGCAACTTTAGCTGCATTATCATAACCGATTACTGGATTTAAGGATGTAACAAGCATTAACGAATTCTCAAGATGTTTTTTGATATTATCAATGTTAGCTTCAATACCAACTACACAGTGATCAGTAAAGCTTTCGCAGGCATCGGAAAGTAATCTGATTGAGTTAAGAACATTAAAAATTATTACGGGCTTGAAAACATTTAGCTCAAAATTTCCGCTCGCACCACCGAAATTAACTGCAACATCATTACCAAAAACCTGAGCACAAACCATTGTCATTGCTTCACTTTGAGTTGGATTTACTTTACCTGGCATAATTGAACTTCCGGGTTCATTTTCTGGAAGATGAAGTTCACCAAGCCCACATCTCGGACC
Organism: uncultured Ignavibacterium sp.; assembly: GCA_937942875.1. Taxonomy (GTDB): domain Bacteria; phylum Bacteroidota; class Ignavibacteria; order Ignavibacteriales; family Ignavibacteriaceae; genus Ignavibacterium. The sequence continues at coordinate 12,895 of CALEBT010000094.1, forward strand.
AGAGCCAAGCCAGCGAATGTCATTTGCAATTTTCATTAAAGAAGCAGCAAGTGTTTTTAATACTCCGTGAAATTCAACTAATGCATCGTGAGTAGCAAGTGCTTCAAATTTATTTCTCGCAGTTACAAATGGAAGTCCAGTTATCTCTGCAATTTTTTGAGCAGAAAGCTCAGCGAATTTTGGATGTGTATTCAATCCTGTGCCAACTGCTGTTCCACCGAGAGCAAGTTCATAAAGACGAGGCAAGGAAGCCTGAATTCTCTCTAAACCGTTCGTAAGCATTTGGACATAACCGCTGAATTCCTGACCTAAAGTTAAGGGGACTGCATCCATAAGGTGAGTTCTTCCAATTTTAATTACATCTTTATAATCTTCAGCTTTCTTTTGAAGAGCATCTCTTAGCTTTGTAACCATAGGAATAAGTTTTTTATGGATTTGCTCGACAGCCGCAATATGCATTGCTGTCGGAAAAGTATCATTTGAAGATTGAGCTTTATTAACATCATCGTTCGGATGAATTGGTTTTTTGCTACCAATTTCTCCGCCTGCTAATTCAATAGCACGATTTGAAATAACTTCATTAGCATTCATATTAGTTTGAGTGCCGCTGCCTGTTTGCCAAACAACTAAAGGAAAATGTTCATCGAGTTTTCCATCAATTACCTCATCAGCAGCTTTACAAATTAAATCAGCTTTATCCTGAGGAAGTGTTCCAAGCTCTTTGTTAGTAAGTGCAGCAGCTTTTTTTAATATTCCCAAAGCTCTGATCAACTCTCTGGGAAATTTATCTCCGCCAATCTTAAAGTTCATTAAAGATCTTGCTGTTTGAGCACCATAGTATTTATCGGCAGGGACTTGAATTTCGCCCATTGTGTCTTTTTCGATTCGGTAGTTCATATTGGTCTCCCTATGAAGTTATAAAATTGTAAAAATGTCTGCCGAAATTTATCTATTATTTTTACAACCGACCAAAAGAAATAGGAATTTTGATGTGTTATGAAAAACCTCAAGATAAAATCAGATAGTTCTGGAATATCGTGCTATATCTTGTTGTCTTTCTATGAAGCCATCAAAATTAATTGCGATGTTTCTGATAAGAAGCTTTCCGGTATGATTTATTTTGATTCCTTTATCATTTAACTCTAATAGATCATCATCTATCATCTCTTTTAGATTTGATAATCCCCACTTAAAATAGTCTTTGAAGTCTATTTTATACTTTGATTCAATTGATTCGAAGTCCAACTCAAAGTCGCACATCAGCTTCATTATAACTTCTCTTCGGATATGATCATCTTCAGTGAGATAATATCCTTTGCAAGTCGGAAAAATATTTTCGTTCAATGCAGAATAATATTCTTTTTCAGTTTTATAATTCTGAGCATATATATTTTTTAGCTGTGAGATAGAAGTTATGCCGAGTGCGTATAAATCTGTTCCTTTGTGGGTGCTATAGCCTTGAAAATTTCTATAAAGTTTTTTCTCATTTAATGCGATAGCTAATTCATCATCAGGTTTTGCAAAGTGATCCATTCCTATAAAAACATAACCTTTTGAAGTGAGTTTTTCAACAGTCATCTTAAGTATTTCTAATTTTACCTCCGGAGCGGGGATATCTTCCGGATTTATGAGAGACATATGTTTTTTCATCCACGGAACGTGAGCATAATTAAAAACAGCAATTCTGTCCGGGGAGATTTCAATTATTTTATCAACTGTTTTTTCAAATGATTCAACTGTCTGATGAGGTAATCCGTAAATCAAATCTAAGTTCAATGATTGAAATCCAAGTTCTCTTATCCAATGGATTGCTTGCATTGTTATTTCTTCAGGTTGGATTCTGTTCACTGCTTTTTGAACGTCTTCATTAAAATCCTGAACACCCATACTGATTCTATTGAAATTATTATTCTTGAGCGCTTCGAGATGCTCACGTTTTAATTCACGCGGGTCAATTTCGCAGCTTATCTCAGCATTTAAGTCAAACTTGAAATTAGAATTTATATATGAAGCCAAATCGTTTATTTCATCAGGATTCAGATGAGTTGGCGTACCTCCTCCCCAGTGATGTTGAACAGTAATTCTATCTTCTGATAAGTAAGACTTAAGCAAATCAATTTCTTTTTTGAGATAATTGATGTATTCTTTAATTCTATCTCGATTACGTGTGATAATCATATTGCAACCACAGAAGTAGCATAATGTGTCGCAGTAAGGCAAATGAAAATAAAGAGACAAAGGAGCTTTATTCTCTTCTTTATTTGTTTCAATAATTTCTTTCAGGAAATCTTTGTGAGTAAAGTTTTCGTTAAACTGCGGAGCAGTTGGATAGCTTGTGTAGCGAGGTCCCGGCTTGTCATACTTTTTGAATTTTTTTAAGTCAACTTCAAACATAATACTCCTTGAGAAAGATTATTAACCACAGAGGCACAGAGACACAGAGATTAAAAATATCCATTTATAATTCTTTTGAATCCATCTACTAATCTTGGAACATTAAAATTAATTAAAAGCCCTAAGTTTTTATTTGCCAACTTTAAATAAGTTAAAAGTTGAGCTTCATAAACCGGATTCATTATTTCAACTGCTTTTAATTCAATAATAATTTCATTTTCAACTAATATATCGATTCTAAAATCAGCATCTAATTTTTCACCTTTGTAATTGACTGGTAATAAAACCTGCCTTTGATAATTTATACCTTTTATAGACAATTCTTTGCACAGACATATTTCATAAACACTTTCTAAAAGTCCTGGACCTAAATTCCTGTGGACTTCAATAGAACAATCTAAGATGATACCACTTAATTTATTAATTTGCTCTTTATTCAACTTCTCTGTGCCTCTGTGTCTCTGTGGTGAAAAATTTTGCTCTCTTCTTTAACAATCCTGACTAAGGTTTTTGCATTTTCCGGACTAACATTCGGTAAAATTCCGTGACCAAGATTGAAAATGTGCCCACTTCCATAACCATAAGATTCAAGAATTCGTTTTACTTCTGTTCTAATTTTTAGCTCATCAGCGAAAAGAACTGTCGGGTCCAAATTACCCTGCAATGCAACTTTATCAGAAAGATTTTTACGAACTTCACTAATATTCATTGTCCAATCCAAACCAATTACATCTGCACCTGACTCAACAATTTTATCAATATTATGATGGACACCCTTTGCGAAAACTATTACTGGTTCATCCTTTCGCTTGATTGATTGAATAATTTTTTGAATATAAATCAAATCAAATTCAAGAAAATCTTGTTGAGAAAGAATACCACCCCAGGTATCAAATATCTGAACTGCGTTGCAACCATATTCAATTTTTGCTGATAAATACTTTGCTATCACATCAGAGAGTTTGTCCAAAATTTTATGTGCTAAATCTGGTTGAGTGTAAATCATCTTTTTTACAAGAGCAAAATCTTTGGAACCTTTTCCTTCAACCATATAGCAAAGCAATGTCCAGGGTGAACCACTGAATCCAATCAAAGGAACACGATTATCTAAATTCTTTTTTGTAATAGTGATTGCGTCAAGTACATATTTTAGTTTATCTGTTGGATCAAAATCGATAAGATTATTAAAGTCTGATTCTGCTCTGATAGGATTATTAAATACAGGACCTTTTCCTTCGTGCATTTCCAAATACATTCCCATCGCTTCGGGAATTACAAGAATATCGGAAAACAAAATTGCAGCATCAACACCAAGAATATCAATTGGTTGAATAGTTACTTCGGCAGCGACTTGAGGAGTTTTGCACATTGTGAGGAAATCATACTTTTCTCTTACTGCCCGATACTCTGGAAGATAACGACCTGCTTGTCGCATTATCCAAATTGGCGTTCGTTCAACAGGAAGTCGTTTACAAGCACGAAGGAATAAATCATTTTTAAGCTTTGCCAATTTTTTCTCCGATTGAGTTAAAATATTCTGATAATTTAATTGCTGTATTTTCTAAAGTAGATAAATCGGGTTTAATAATATTTTTCAACCCAAACTTTTCAATTTCATTTTTAGTTGTATCACCAATTGCAGCTAAAACTTTTACTCCAAAAAATTCTTCAGGATTCCGAATTTCCATAAGATTCAAAAAATTTCTGAAAGTAGATGGACTTGTAAATATAAAAGCATCAACATTTGTTGTTTTAATCAGTTCAATAATATCTTTTAATTCATTTCGGTTCGGCAAAACATTTTTATAAACTGTAACTTGAAAAACATTTGCTTGTCTTTTCTTTAATTCATTTGCTAAATCTTTCTTTGCAATTGCAGACTGAGGAATAAGAATGTTTTTATTTATTAAATAAAATTGATTTAATGTTTCTAAAATTCCTTTGGCAGAATAATCCTTTGGGACTATGTCAACTTTTGAAAATAACTCTTTACAAACTTCTGTAGTCTTTGAGCCAACAGCTAAAATTAAAGTTTCATTGAAATTGAATTCATACTTAATTGCTGTTAAACGATCAAAGAAAAAATTTGCTGCATTTGCAGATGTAAAAACAATTAAGTCAAATTTCTTTGATTTAATTAAGATATCAAATTCTGTCCAATCATCAGGTTCGGTAATTTCAATGGTAGGAAATTCAATTACATTGAATCCAAATTCTTTAAATAGTGAACCGGAATTACTGATCTGATTTTTAGATCGGGTAAGAACTATTGTTTTATTCTGAAAAGAAAGCATTAAGATTTAATTTATCTTCCAATCATTTTTCTGCAGAACCTCGCCCGTAGTGGGAGAAATAATTAACTCTTTACCGCTTGCTCTGTAACCATATTCTCCTTCACTTTCAGATAAAGTTGAGAGCACGTGCCATACATATTTTTGATAAACTACATCATATAAAAAGCCGAACTTCCATTCTTTAATTCCTTCTTCTAAACCATTTTTAATAGCAATTTTCTTTGCAGCTTCCTGGTCAATATTAAAATCACAGTCTTCGGGAAATTCCTTGCAAAGTGGTATTCCAAAAACTTCCATATTAGGATTAATATTCCCTAAAGTATCAACAGAAAATCTTATTTCTCCTTTTACATAGGGTTTTTCAGGCATAAATAAGTTATAAACAATAAAATATCCGCTTTCTAATTTTTTACTTTTTGAAAAGTCAGGTTTAATATAATTCTGAAAAAATGCTTCACCAGTTTGATTAGCAATGAATTGATCGGCTTTATTCAGTATTATGTATGGAATAACACTTTCTTCATTCCCACAACTTGAGCAAGTGCAGGAAGTGCTAATAATTATAATTAACGAAGCTATGAAAGTTGTAATTAAAAATTTCATTTTATTATTCCTTTTGAATTATTGTAGATATCATTGAGAATTTTTCTTGCGCCAGCATTAAGTAAATCTTTGGCAAGTTGCTTTCCTAATTTTTCAGGAGATAATTTCGAACCTCTGATTTTTTTTCTATAGGAAATTGTTCCATCTAAAGTTCCAACAAAAGCATCCAGATAAAGTCCACTGTTTTTAACTTCAGCCAAAGCACCAATAGGAACCTGACAACCACCTTCCAAAGAACGCAATAAACTTCGTTCTGCAGTTGTAGCAATAAAAGAATTTTCATCGTGAATACTCTGAAGTAATTCAATTGCTGAGTAGTTTCTTTCCTGAGTTTCGATGCCAAGTGCACCTTGCCCAACTGCTGGAAGGAATAATTCTGTTGGAATATATGATGAAATATATTTTGTGAGTCTTAATCTTTCTACTCCTGCTCTTGCAAGAATGATTGCATCCCAATCTGAATTAAGAAATTTCTCTATTCGTGATGGTACATTTCCACGAAGTTCAAAAATCCGGATGTCAGGTCTTAAATGCAGTAATTGACTTCTTCTTCTCAAAGAACCTGTTGCAACTTTTGCATTCTCAGGAAGGGAATAAATTGTTGTCCCTTTTTTTCTGCTAATTAAAACATCTTCAACATTATGTCGTTTAGTAACTGCGGCTAATTTAAGTCCATCTGGAATCTGGGTTTGTAAATCCTTTAAAGAATGGACAGCAAAATCTATTTTCCTATCGAGTAGTTCATTTTCAATTTCTTTGGTAAAAAGAGATTTATCACCAATTTTGGATAAAGCTACATCAAGTACCTTATCACCTTTTGTTTTGATAATCTTTAATTCAACAAAAAGATTTTTGTGAAGATTTTCAAGTTGTTTTTTTATGAAATTGGCTTGCCACAGAGCAAGTTCACTACCTCTTGTACCGAGAATAAGTTTATGCTTCAAATTTTTCCTGTTCCTTAACTGTATTGATTCCAAAAATTTCTTGTATCACACTTAATTTTATTCTTATTAAATCCTGAGTACTTTCATCATTAGCGAACTTCTTTAGTTCAATTGTTGGATTATGAAGAATTTTATTTATGATCTTCTTTGTAACTATTTCAAGTTTTTCTTTATCTTCATTACTAAATCTATTGATGTTATTTTGAACTTCTTCCGATCTGATTGCTTCGAATTTCTCTCTTAGTGCTTTTATAATTGGAGAAACCTGCAAAGAGTTCAACCATTCTGTAAAGCCGTTCAGCTCTTCTTTGATTATTTTTTCAACTTTTGGAATTTCATTCCTTCTTTTGCTAAGATTTTGTTCAACAATAATATTAAGAGAATCAATATCATTATAAAAAACGTTTTCAAGATTGCGGCAATCAGGATCAATATCTCGGGGGACAGCTATATCAACAATAACCAAAGACTCATAATTTCTCTTCTTCATAGTTTTTTCGATATCAGATTTTGACAGAATAAAATCCTGAGAACCGGTTGCACTAACAATAATATCAAATTTGTGTAAATGTTCTTTAAAGTTATCAAAAGGAAAGACTGCTGTATTCAATTCTTTAGCAAGTTTTTCAGCTTTCTCGAAAGTTCTGTTTGTAAGTGCTAATCTTACTACTCCTCTGTCACGTAGATGTTTGGCAGCAATTTCACCTGTCTCTCCAGTACCAATTACTAAAACAGATTTTTTTGAGAGATTTGCAAAAATCTTTTCGATTAATTGAACTGCTGCAAAACTGACTGTTACCGCACCTTCACTTATTGCTGTTTCGGTTATTGCCCTTTTTCCAATGCGAAGAGAAAAATCCATTATTTTTTTAAGATAAAACCCTATAAAATTATTTTCATCTGAAATTTGAAATGATTCCTTGACCTGTTTGAAGATCTGATTGTCGCCAATCAACATTGAGTCAATTCCTGTTACTAATCTGAAAATATGCTCAATAACAGAGAAGGATTTAAATTTTTCAAAACTTTCTGAAGAAATTCCATCAACACTTTTAAGATTCAATAATTCGGATATTAAACTATCAAAAGTAACACTTTCTGAAACAGTGATTCCAATAATTTCCGTTCTATTGCACGTAGAAATTATCAAACCCTCTTTTAATAATGACTGTTTTAGAGAGTTTATAAGTTTAACTATTTCTTCAGTACTAAGTTTAAGAGACTCCCTTAATTCAACTGAAGCAGTTCTGTGATTTATTGAGACTCCGATTAAATTCATTTACAATTAATAAAATGAATGAAAACTTTTTGCCAGAAAATTAGATAAGATCGTAGAGCTAATAGTAAGAATGAACCCGACTATAGAAACTATAACTAATTTTCTTCCTCTGAGATTACCATAAATTTTTCTCAGTATTCCTAATCCATAAATTATCCAGATTAGTAATGTCCCAAGTAATTTTGGATCAGTGTAAGAGAAATTCAAATTAGACTGCGGAAGCCAGATTACGCCAATTATTATAGCAATTGTTAAAAGAATAAAACCAATTACTGCAGAGTAAAAGCATAGTTTTTCGAGAATTTCAAGATTTGGCAGTCTATCAAATAATAACCCGAACTTATTTTGTTTTAACTGATTATAAAGCATTAAGAATAAAAATCCATAAACAGCGGAGATTGTTATTCCGGCATAGCCAAGTAATGCGCTAAAAACGTGAGTACCTAATAAATTATTTCTTAACTCCTCACGGACAAATGATAAATCTTTAATGAAAATACTTGAAACAGTTTGAAAAGCAATCGAAATTATTATAATGAACATTCCTGTGCCACGAATGTCCGTAACCAACTCAAGGACAAAATAAGCGAAGCTAACAGAGAAAGCCAAAAGTGTAAAAATCTCAAATACATTTGTAATTGGAGGATGATCAAATTCAATTGTACGCAAAATTATATATAGCAAGTGAGTGCAAAGTGTAATGAAAAGAAATAATCTTTTCGAATTACTTAAGTTTTTATCTTCTCTTTGAAAGTCATACAGATATACTATAAATGTAATAAAATAAAATATAGGAATAAGAATATTCAATGTGTGAATTGTTGAAATCATAGTTGCTTTCAATAGTTATCTATCGCCACCAAGTATTATTGGTAAACCTTCTTTTCCGGAACCGATTACAACAATTTTTGAATTAGGAGAATTCGCTAATTTTTCAGTTGCTTCTATTCCTTTCCATTTTAGCAATTGTTCACTTATACCTTGCGAAACAATTTTTTGGAAGTCCGAAATTCCCTGAGCTTCGATTTTCTTTCTTTCTGCTTCAAGTCTCTCTTTTTCTAAAACAAATTGCATTCTTTGACTTTCCTGTTCAGCTTTCAATTTTTCTTCAATTGATGCTGTTAATCCGGCAGGCAAAGTAATTTTACGGAGAGCAGCCGCCTCAATGGTTACACCTCTCGGTCCAATAAGAGTGGTAAGTTCCTGTTCAATTTGTCTTGCAAGTTTTTCTCTTTCGGCAGTATATAATGCTCTTGCCTCATACTTTGAAGTAACTCCTCGAACAACAGAGCGAAATTGAGGGACAACAACTTTAGCAGTATAATCTTCACCGACAGTTTTGTAAATCTTATTTGCATTTTCGAAACTGAGAGAAAACAACAAGCTTATTTCGAGCTGAACACTTAATCCTTCTTTTGAAGGGACGGTCATTTCCTCCTTTAGTTCCTGAGTTCGTGCATCAAACTTAATTACATTAGCTAACGGATTTACAAAGTTAACTCCAGGGTATAAAGTATTATCACTGACTTTACCAAAGAAATCAATTACTCCTACGTGTCCGGCAGGTATCATGGTAAAGCATTGCAACAATGCGATTATTGAAGCAATTAGAAGACCAATAAACGAAAATGTTGCTTCAGTAGTGCTATTTCGTTTTTTAGCTGCCTGAAAAACAAACAAGGCAGCAACTGCACCCAATGAAGCTATTATGAATAACATATTAACCTCTTAAGTTGATATTTTTATGTTTGAAATATAGTTAATGAATTTTATAATGGAAATATACTTTAGAGTTCAGGTTCAAGTTTAAGAGATTGGGTGAATGAATAAATAGATGATTGAGGTTTAATAATAGAACGCAGATAACGCAGATTTGGCTGATTAAAGCTGATTTCAAATTCTTGTAAAGACGCAGAGGCGCTAAGTTCTTCTTCGCGTCTCTGCGTGCAAATTATTTACTTTAACTGATTTATTTTTTATACTCTTTCAAGAATCCTCTGAATTCAATCATATGAGACTCCTCCTGAGCGAGTAGTCCAATCACTAAATCCTGAGTAACGTAATCAACTCCATCGCACATTTTTATAATCTTATTGTACTGTGCAATTGCTCCTTTCTCAGCTTCAATTACGCCTTCTATAACTGAAACAACATCTGTTGTATCATCTTTTGGCTGAAGAAAAACTTGTTCAGCTTTGAAATTATTTGACCCTTCAACTAATCCATCTAATTCTTTTATACGTTTTGCGAGAGTTTGTGCGTGTGTAATTTCTTCGGTTATGTCAGCAGCTAAAGATTTTTTAATTTCTTCTGCTCTGACTCCATCAAGATTGACAGAATTAGCAATGTAATTCATAACAGTTTCTATTTCCATCCAGTAACTTTTCTGAAGCTCTTTTACGATTTCTTCTTTTGATGCCATTTTGTTTCTCCTTTAATATTTTAATCAATAATTTTTTTTATTAGATGTTTTTTTGATGTTTTTGTTTCCGAAAATTTCAAAGCTTTTTCTATTCTCAATTTAGCTGAATCAATTTTCTCCTTTGAGTCAGAATTAAGGATACATATTGTATCACCTTTTTTAATTAAATCTCCAATTTTAGGGAAAAATTTTATCCCGGCTTTGAAATCAATTTTATCTTCTTTAGTTAATCTTCCTGCACCCAACTCTAACGCAGCCATTCCAATTTCATAGCTATCAATACTTTTAACATAACATTGCTTGTTGGATTTTAATTCAAAAACGAATTCAGATTTTGGATAAGAATCTGGATTTAATAAATAATTAACATTTCCTCCTTGTGCTTTTACAATTTCAAGGAATTTTTCAAACGCCTCACCTGATTTCAAAATTTTGATGGCTTTTTCAATTCCTTCATCTATTGATTTTGATTTGTTTCCAAGATAAATCATAATACCAGATAGAATCAGTGACAGTTCAGTTAAATCATTTTTTTTACCATCCCGAAGTATTTCAATTGATTCTAAAACCTCCAACCAGTTTCCAATATAATTTCCGAGCGGCTGATTCATATCACTTAGAATTGCAATACAATTCTTACCAAAAGCTTTTGCCGTATTAACAAGCGACTCCGCAAGCTGCTCACTATCTGACTGTTTTTTCATAAAAGCACCGGAACCAGTTTTTACATCAAGTACTAATCCATCAATACCTTCAGCGAGTTTCTTGCTCATAATACTGGCTGTGATTAGTGGAATTGATTCAACTGTTGCAGTAACATCTCTTAGTGAATAAATTAATTTATCAGCAGGAGCGATTTCTTTAGTTTGACCAATTAAAGCTGTCCCGACTTTTTTCAGAACTGATTCAAATTTCTTTAGAGATAAATTAGTGTTAAATCCAGGAATGGATTCCAACTTATCCAAAGTTCCACCTGTATGACCAAGTCCTCTACCAGAAATCATCGGGACATAAACACCTGCACAAGCTACAATTGGAGCAATAATAAGAGAAGTTTTATCTCCAACTCCGCCAGTAGAATGCTTATCAACTTTATTACCTTTGATATGAGAGAAATCTAAAACCTTACCGCTATACAGCATCGCTTTGGTCAGTGCTGAAGTTTCATTTTTAGAGAAACCATTTATGAAACCAGCCATCAGAAAAGCAGACATCTGATAATCGGGGATATGATTGGAAGTATATTCTGAAATCAGAAAATTAATTTCTGCTTCATTTAGACTTTTTCCATCTCTTTTCTTTTTGATTATTTCAACAATGTTCATACTATCTGTTATAATATTTTAACGCTTCAGGCAAATGCTTTCTCAAATCAGCTATTCTGGTTTCATCTGATGGATGAGTGCTTAAAAATTCAGGAACTTTTGCTTTATTCAGATTTGCCATTCTCTGCCAGAAATCAACTGCCTGATTCGGATCATAACCAGCCATAGACATAAAAATTAGTCCAAGTCTGTCTGCTTCACTTTCGTGAGTTCGGCTATATGGTAAGATTACTCCCAATGTAGAACCAATTCCATAAGCAGTCATAAATAACTGACGAGTAGCGGCGGGTTCATTTTGAAGTGCAACATCTAAAGCCATTCCACCAAGTTGTTGAAGAAGTCCCTGACTCAT
>CALEBT010000095.1 GCA_937942875.1 uncultured Ignavibacterium sp.
CAATGAATTCGGAAGAAACCCTGTTGATATAATTGGAATTCAGGCACCCTTTCAAATCAAAGGTGATGTTGATTTAATCAAAACCGGATATCAATGTGGTTTCGGTGAAAAAAATTCTATGGGTTTTGGGATGGCGGAAGTAGTAAGAAACAAATAATAAGGAATATCTTATTGAAATCTAAAAATAAAATTAAAGCTGATTTAACTCTGTTCATTAAAATTCAACAGAATAAATACCTGCAGTCTAAAGGAAAAACAGAATTTGATAATGATCAGGAAAGAGAGTTGGTAACAGATAATATTTTGTATGCATTTAAGAAAGAAATTGTTCCGGAGCATCTGCGGCTTAATAATCTCAACACAGAAGCAAAAGAAAAATGGTTCAATTCAATTAGTATAGAATATTCAAATTTAGATTTTGAACAAGATGATATTTTTGATGAGATTGAACTCTCTGATGAATTATTAAAAAAGCTATCTGACCATTACGATGAAATATTTTACTTTCTACCTGAAGGGGGTTGGAGACTTCTATTATTTGCCGGACCGGCTTTTGAAGTTTATGGATTCCCGATTGAGAGATTTAAAGAAATTTTTTCAGGCACAGAACCCACAAATTTTGAAGTTGATTTTTTCAGCTGGGCATATGACTTCGTTATTAGTTTAATACCGTTAGTGACTGAAAGATCAAAAAAGAAAATGAAGATGCTGATTGAAGAGGCGGCGGCAGTAGGTTTAGAATTTTTAACTGAAGACCAGGTAATGGAGGTAATTCCGCAAATAATTGAACAAATTTCTGAAAAATATAAGGACGATCTTCGAAAGAAATAAATAAATAGAACCAAAAAGAAAAAACCTTTCGAAAATGTTTCGAAAGTTGAAAAGAGAATAAAAACAAAATAAGTTTGAACAAAAGTTAAGGGAAAATTTTTATGGAAAAAATTACCTTCCAATGCGAAACAATAACTCCAATGTTCTTAGCCGGAGCAGATGGTAAAACCCCAGAATTACGGCCTCCAAGTATTAAAGCTGCAATGCGATTTTGGTGGCGTGCAATGAATGGACAAATGACATTATCTAAGTTAAAAGAAAAAGAATCAGAAATTTTTGGCGGGAGTGGAGAGAAAGAAGGACGAAGTAAGTTTAGTATTAAAATTAAACAGAACTTAAAAATAAGTAATCAAAACATCTCTGGAAATTATATTGCTAAAAATCCCGATTGGTATAAATATTCAGTATCATTAAATAAACCAATAAAAGTTAATCCAATAGAATATCTTGGTTATGGTCCGTATAACTTTAAAGACAAGTGGCAAACGTACATACCTGCTAATTCAAAGTTTGAAATTACTATAATAGTTCCTAGCACTGATTTTAAAGAAGAGATTGTTGATTCATTCCGTTACTTAGCAAGTTTTGGTGCTTTAGGATCGAAAAGTAGAAATGGATTTGGGAAAATTAAAATATTGAATGAAGAATATTTGAGCCTTGAAAAACTTAAATCATCAACAAAAGCTTCAACTTATTCTCATATTTCGAGTGATATTAGAATATTTAAGCTAAAAAATAATTTTGATACCTGGGAAAGAACTATTGCTAAATTAGGTGAAATTTATAGATACGCAAAAGTTGAGACAGATGGAGAAAAGCACAAGTATGATAAACGCAAATTCATTGCTGCACCAGTTAAAAAAGACGTATTCGTAAGGAAAACAAAACCATACTTTTTTAATATTTGGAAATATGATAATAAACAATATTCTGGTTTTATTTTATATATGCCCTACTTTGAATTAATTAGTGATAAAGAAATATATACCCGTGGCTTTAATACAGATTTTCCCACTAAACTAAAGGATGCTTGTGATACGCTGAATGACAAAATTTTGTCGTTTTATCAAGAAATTGAAGAGGTGACATTATGAACCAATACCTATTCCTTTTCACAATTAGCCCAGTTCAATCCTTTATTGCACAAGCACGTAAGACAAGGGATTTATACAACGGTAGTAGGTTATTGACAGACTTAGTTAAATACGCACTAAAAGAAATTGAACCTGCTGAACCAATTTTTCCCTCAAAAGGATTAGATTCATATCCAAACAGATTTATTGCAATAATAGAAAAAGAGAATGATACCGAATTGAAAAATTTTGGTGATGAGTTAAAACAAAAGGTTCAAGCCAAGTTTGAAGAATTAGCATTATTCTCAGCAAAAGATTCAGGAGTCAAAGTTGATGCTTTACCTGATAATTTTTACTATCAAATCAGAAGACACCTTTCTATTCAATGGGTATCAATTCATTATGAAGAAGGAAAATACAAAGAACAATTTAAAGAAATTGAATCATTACTCGGAGCTGTTAAAAATGTCCGTGAATTTGAACAATTAGAAGAAACCGGAAGAAAGTGTTCTCTTTGTGGTGAAAGAAATGTGATTTTTTGTCAGAGTAATAAAAAAGAAAAATTTCAACTAAAACCAAACTGGACTTTATTGAATGAATACGAAAAGAAAACAATTAACTCGTTCAATAATTCTTTAATTGGAGTAAATCAACCCTTTGAATCAAGTGAAGGCTTATGCGCTGTTTGTTTTACAAAAAGATTTTATCAAAAAACAGAATTCCCATCAACTGCGGAAATTGCTATCAAGGGCACAATTCAAAAATTAGTTCAAAAAGAATTATTTGATAATTACAAAAAAAGTTTAGGTGATTATTTTGATTATCAATTACTTTATGAAGAGAATTTAACTAAAAAATATTTTGAAAGACAAAATATTCCAATTAATTTTTTGGACAAAGCAAGAGAACTTTATTCCCCGCTTAAAAAACAGTTATCAAAAGAGAATCTCAATATTTCACCTTATTATGCAATTATAATGTTTGACGGTGATAGTATGGGTAAATGGCTTTCGGGAGCTAATCTTCAATCTGATGCAAATTTAATGCAATTTCATAAAGTATTAACTAAATCACTTGGTAACTTTGCTGAAGAAACTCATAATATTGTTACTCCACAAAAAGGTAAAATTGTTTATGCTGGCGGAGAGGATTTTCTTGCTTTTGTTAATTTAAACTATCTGTTTGATGTATTAAAGGAGTTGAGATTAAAATTTGATCTATTAGTTAATCAGGGAATCGCAAGTTTCAAGACTGAATATAAAAATCTAAGTTTTTCTGCAGGTATCATTATAGCTCATTACAAAATGCCATTATCTGAGGTTTTAAACTGGGCACGTAAGCTTGAAAAAGAAGCTAAAAATATTGACGATGATAAAAATGCTTTTGCAATTGCCATATTGAAACATTCTGGTGAAATTAATCAAACAATTCAAAAGTGGGGAGAAAAGGCGACAGAAAAACTTGATGTTTTGGCTGAGTTGACAAAAGACTTAGCAGATGATGTTTATTCAAAATCTTTCATTGATAAATTATCAACTGAGTTTATGGGAATAAACATTAGAACAGAGATATTAAAAGTTGAGTTACAAAGACTTTTAACCCGTTCTTCAAAAATTGAAAAAAAACAAACTGAAACGAACGAAGATTACAATACCAGAAAGAGACAACAAATTGCAAAAACGGTTGAGGAAATTATTTCATTATATGAAAAATTAGATACTGATAATCTTTTCTCTGCATTATTTATTTCAGAATTTATTAGCAGACACCTCAATGGAGGCAGAAATGAAAATTAAAATTGATGCAATTGACACGCTCTTCTTTAAGGATGGAAAACCATTTTCAATGGGTGAAGAAACCTGGGCTGATGGAATTTTTCCGCCGTCTCCATCAGTTATTTATGGTGCATTAAGGACAACTTTTTTTAGTGAAAATCCAAATCAGTTATCAAAGGCAAATACAGATGATGATCCAACCCAGAATTTAGTAATTAAAGAAATTTCTTTTATGTATGGAGGAACTGAATTTGTACCTATTCCTTTGGACTATGCCAAAAAGAAAAATGAAAAAGTAAATATTGCTTATAGATTAAAACCAGATACAAAGATTAACTTAAGCAGTTCATCATCAAATAATAATTTTATGAGATTAAATCCATCAGAAAATATTGAAGAAATCGAATCGGTCAATGAAGCTATTATTTCATTTTCTTCATTAAAACGTTATCTAAAAGGAGAGGAATCCAAAGTTAGTTACATTAAATTATCTGATTTAGTTCTTTCAGAACCAAAAATAGGAATTGGGAGAGATGACGCATTACATACTACCGATGAAGGCAAACTTTACAGAGTTGGATTGAAAAGACTTTACGAGAAAAAAGAAAACGGCAAAAAAATAAATACTTTGTCATTATTAGTTGCATTTGATGGTTTAGACTTGCCAGAGAAGGGGCTTATCAAACTTGGCGCAGAAGGAAAAGTAGCTAAATATTCCTCAATACGAGATGAGATTCAAGTTTTTACTGATGATGAGCTTGATAAAATCAATGATAAGAGTTTTATTATTTATTTGTTAACTTCAGCATTATTTAAAAATGGATGGTATCCGGATTTTATGAATAGTGAGTTAACAAAGAATCTTGGATTAGAATTAATTACTGCTTCAATTGGAAAACCAATTTGTCTTGGAGGATTTGATATGGTAAAGAAAATGCCTAAACCAATGCGAAAAGCAGTGCCTAGTGGGTCTGTGTTTTTTGTGAAATCAAATCAAGTTAGTTTCAAAGAAGTTTATAAATCACTTAATAATAAATCTATATCTGAATATAACCGAAAAGAAGGACTTGGGTTATGTTTTATAGGGAGATATTATGATTGAGGTTATTGTAACTGTTGGTACGAGTTTGTTTATAAATTATTTAAAGAAAGACAACTCAATAAGAAGTCAGTATGAAACCCTCATTGATCAACCATATTCTAAGTGGAAGGAGTATTCAGCTGAGATTAACAAAATTAAAAGTGATTTGAATAAAGTATTAAAAAATTCCAATTTAAGTGCTGAGATTAAGACCTTAGTAAAGCTTAAGGATGACCTAAATCAAAATCTGCAAGTATATTTATTCTGTACAGACACTATATTATCAAAACTTGCAGCCGATATAATTAAAGAAAAATATGATTATGAATTCGAATTTAAAGAAATAAAAATCATTGAAGGACTGCAAACATCAGATTTTCACAAATACGATTCAACCGGTTATCTAAGACTTGTTGGAAGTTTCAAGCAAATTGTTCTAAAGGATAATCAAGAAAACAAATCGGTCTATTTAGCTATTTCAGGTGGGTATAAAGCTATTATTCCGCCCTTAACAATTTTGGCCCAAATTTATAATTCTCAATTAGTTTATGTTTACGAAGAAAGTAATGATTTAATTTATTTTCCATCTTTACCTGTACATTTTGATTGGAGTTTAGCTGAACAATTCTACCCTTATTTACAAGATATTGCTAAAGGAAAAAAAGTCAATGATAATGGGGTAATTGAAGAAATGAAAGAACTACGTGTAATAAGAAATAGTAACAAAAGTTATAAAATAACCCCTCTAGGAGAGTTATTTAAAGCATATATTGAGTCAGAACTTCCTTTGGCTGACAATACACTGGGATTCTTTGTCGAATACAAGTTGATGGAATATTTTTTAATTAATCCATATCAAAATAGATTTAAATCTGTTGTGCATTCAAAAAAAATTGAATTTAATGGAAATCATAAAGAAATCGATTTAATTCTTAAAGATGATATAAAAAATGAAATTGTAGTCATTGAATCAAAATCTTTATTGCAGGTTAGCAGAGAAAAAGATTTTGAAAAATTAAAAAATCAGATTGAGGCTCAATTAAATATTCTAGTAAATGGTAAATTTCCGGTGACTGAATACCATTTGTCAATTCATCATACTCATTTTTTCAATTTTGAGAGTATCAAAACTAATCTAATGGAATTAAAGAAGTTGGTTGAGCAAAAGCATTCAGAAATTCTGTTTAAAGTTTATTCACTAGAAATAAATATTAACCTGCGTGATAGAAGTTATTTTAAAAACCCCTATCAAAAATTTTTAGCATTGCCTATAAAATTAAAAGAAATCAAAATAAATTAAGGAGATTAAAAAAATGTTTAAACTTGCCAAACCATTTATGTTTAGAACAATTTCATCTCTACACGCTGGAAGTGGTAATGAT
>CALEBT010000096.1 GCA_937942875.1 uncultured Ignavibacterium sp.
ATGAGATTATTTTTTCTTAGTGTCTTAGAGCCTTAGTGGCAAAAATATTCACTAATCAGATTGATTTGATTTTTTTTTCTATTGCAGTTGGCTTCAGCCAACTGATTGAATAAGACAAACACAAATCATAGGCTTTAGCCTCATTGTTTATTATGTGGCTCGAGCCTGATGATTTTCATATTGGCAACAGATGAACAGGCTCTAAAGAGAATCTTTTTCTCTATAAAAGTTGCGAATATTTCATCCCTTGGCAAGATTAAGATTAAGAGTAAGAGTAAGAGTAAGAGAATAAATATTAAAACACGAGAAAAAATTCCAAGTGGATGATATTATTGTAGAAAAAATGAAACAAAAAAAATTCAAAATCCCAAAGGGGTGAAATTATTTTTTACAATTATGATTAAATAAATAATCTGTGGTTAAAAAAATTTCTTAGTGTCTTTGAGCCTTAGTGGCAATAAATCTTCACTAATCAGGTTGATTTCATTTTTTATTCTATTGCAGTTGGCTTCAGAAAATATGAAACAATAAAAATTCAAAATCCCAAAGGGATGAGATTATTTTTTCTTAGTGTCTTTGAGCCTTAGTGGCAATAAATCTTCACTAATCAGGTTGATTTGATTTTTTTTCTATTGCGGGGCTGTCCCAAAAGAGGTAAAAAATCATTGCGAACGAGTCTTCGAGTGAAGCAATCTTTATCTTTTAATTCAAAAATGAGATCACTTCACTTCGTTCGTGATGACAAAAGTACTTTTTGGACAGCCCGATTGAATAAGACAAAAACAAATCATAGGCTTTAGCCGCATTGTTTTTTATTTGTTAGAAGATACACTTTCAATTGCAATTGGTTTGATATTTTTTCACTTGCCTTTATATTTGACAACAATTTTTTAAAAAATAGATAGCTGATGCAGAAAGTAAATATTTCAGACCTCAATCATTTCGTTGAACAAGAAGTAACTATAGCAGGCTGGCTCTATAATAAAAGATCAAGTGGCAAAATAAAATTTTTAGTTGTTCGTGATGGCACTGGTTATGCTCAATGCGTCTATTTCAAAGGTAATGTTAGTGATGAAATTTTTGATAAAGCGGATAGAATTGGTCAGGAATCATCTCTAATTGTTAAGGGAATTGTAAAAGCTCAACCTAAAGCTCCAGGCGGTTATGAACTTGATGCGAAGGACTTAATAATAATTCACGAGACACACGATTATCCGATTACTCCCAAAGAACACGGAATTGAATTTCTGCTTGATAATCGTCATCTTTGGCTTCGCTCAAAACGACAAGTAGCAATAATGAAAATCCGTCATCGTGTTGTAAAAGCAATCCGCGATTTCTTTGATGGCAGGGGATTTACATTATTAGACACGCCAATTCTTACTCCAAACGCAGTCGAAGGTACTTCAACTCTATTTGAAACTCCTTATTTTGATCTGGGCTCTGCTTATTTAACACAATCAGGTCAACTATATGCAGAAGCTGGTGCACTTGCACTTGGTAAAGTTTATACATTTGGTCCGACCTTCAGAGCGGAAAAATCCAAAACAAGAAGACATTTAACAGAATTCTGGATGATTGAGCCGGAAGTTGCATTTGCTGACCTTAATGATGATATGGATTTAGCAGAAGAATTTTTAGAATATATTGTCCAGACAGTACTTAAAGAAAAAGAAGAAGAGCTTAATATTTTAGAGAGAGATACCTCAAAACTGAAAAATGTCAAGAAACCATTTCCAAGAGTTCATTACGATGAGGCAGTTGAAATTTTAAGAAGGAACGGAGTTGATTTTCAGTGGGGTAATGATTTAGGTGGTGGAGACGAAACTATTATTTCAGAACAATTCGACAGGCCTGTAATGGTTCATCATTATCCTGCAGAAGTAAAAGCTTTTTATATGAAAAGAGATCCTGAAAATCCAAAATATGCTTTGGCTGTTGATGTCTTAGCCCCTGAGGGTTATGGCGAAATAATCGGTGGAAGTCAGAGAGAAGATAATCTGGAGATTTTGATTGAAAGAATAAAAGAACACAATTTACCTCAATCTGCATTTGAATGGTACCTGGATTTAAGAAGATTTGGCTCTGTACCTCACGCTGGTTTTGGACTTGGTCTTGAAAGAACAGTAAGTTGGATTTGCGGACTTGAACATCTCAGAGAAGCAATTCCTTTCCCAAGAATGATTTACAGAAATACTCCTTAAACAATGAATAATTAAGAATTTATAATTTATAATTTATAATTTATAATTAAGAATTTATAATTTATTGAAGATAGTTAAATGGGTTTAGAAGTTATATTATTTTTTATTTTTGGATTTGTTGCTGCTGTTTCGGCAGTTTTAATGATAACAAGAAATAATCCAGTAATTGCTGCTCTATATTTGATATTAAATTTTGCATCATTAGCTGGTTTGTATTTAACACTAAATGCTCAGTTCATTGCAGTTGCACAGGTAATCGTTTATGCAGGTGCAATAATGGTTCTGTTTTTATTCGTTATAATGCTTTTAAGACCTGAAAATGAGAAAAAATTTCTTGAATCAAATCCAAAGATTAAAGTTTTTGCATTTGTAATTGCTGGTTTTGTTTTTCTTCAGCTTATTTACATTATTTTCTTCTCAAGACCCTCTTTTATTTTATCAAAAAATATTGAAGCAAGTATAAATGCAGGAACAATTGAATCAATAGGTTACATTTTATTTAAAGATTACGTTTTACCATTTGAAGCTGCAGGATTTCTTTTATTAGCGGCAACAATAGGTGCTTTAATTTTAGCAAAGAAAAAAGTTGACTGAATATGACAATAACAATTGAATATTATCTGATTTTAAGTGCATTTATGTTTATTGTCGGTGTTGCCGGCGTTCTCACAAGAAGAAATGCAATCATAGTTTTTATGTGTATTGAGCTAATGCTTAATTCTGCTAATCTCACCTTAGTAGCATTTTCATCTTATTTAGGAAGTTCGGTCGGTCAGTTGTTTGTTTTTTTCGTAATGACTGTCGCAGCAGCCGAAGCCGCAGTAGGATTGGCAATAATTATTGCAATATTCAGAAATAAATTAACAGTTAATATTGATGACATTAACATTCTCAAGTGGTAAATTAACTTATGCGTGAATTGATATATTTAACAGTAGTTCTTCCGCTTTCAGGTTTTTTGATTAATGGAATTTTCGGCAGCCGAATAAAAAATGAAAAAGTTATTGGTATAATTGGCAGCAGTACTATCGGAATTTCTTTTATAATAACTCTTATAGCATTCTTTGAAACATTAGCTTTACCAACTGAACAAAGACAATTAATTGTTTCTCTTTTTACGTGGCTAAAAGTCGGGGGATTAGATGTTAGTTTTGCTTATCAGGTTGATCAGTTATCATTAATAATGGCACTTGTAGTAACCGGAGTTGGATTTATAATCCACGTTTACTCAATCGGTTATATGCACGGAGATAAGAGTTTCTGGAGATTCTTTGCTTATTTAAATCTCTTCATATTTGCGATGATGAATTTGATTCTTGCCGATAATTTCGTCCTTCTTTTCTTAGGGTGGGAAGGAGTTGGATTATGTTCTTATCTTCTTATTGGATTTTGGTATGATAGAAAATTTGAAAAGAGTACTACTGCTGATGCTGCTAAAAAAGCTTTTATTGTAAACAGAATCGGGGACTTTGGATTTTTATTAGGAATGTTTTTAATCTTCCTGACTTTCGGCTCTCTGAATTTTAATGAAGTATTTTCAAAAGCTAATACTTTTTCAGTTTCTACCGCTACTTATGGATTTATAGCATTATTTCTTTTTATTGGAGCGACTGGTAAGTCCGCCCAGATTCCGCTATATGTTTGGTTGCCTGATGCTATGGCTGGTCCTACACCTGTTTCAGCTTTGATTCACGCTGCGACGATGGTTACAGCCGGTGTTTATATGGTTGCCCGATGTTCAATTATTTTTGCTTCAGCACCAGCTATTATGATGGTTGTAGCAGTTATAGGCATTATGACAGCATTTTTTGCAGCAACAATAGGACTTGTTCAGAATGATATTAAAAAAGTTCTGGCATATTCAACTGTTAGCCAGTTAGGTTATATGTTTTTAGCGATGGGAGTTGGAGCTTTTGGTGCAGGAATTTTTCACGTTATGACTCACGCTTTCTTCAAAGCGCTTTTGTTTCTTGGTGCCGGAAGTGTTATTCACGCAATGCACGAAGAGCAAGATATTCAGAAATTTGGCGGCTTAAAAAAATATATGCCACATACGGCTCTAACTTTTCTAATCGCAGCCCTGGCTATTTCTGGTATTCCGCCTCTCTCAGGATTTTTCAGTAAAGACGAAATCCTCTGGTATTCTTATGCAAATGTCGGGATAATATTTTGGTTAATTGGAGTTATTACTGCATTAATGACTGCATTCTATATGTTCAGGTTATATCTTCTGACTTTTGAAGGAAAAGAAAGATTCGGTCACGACAAACATCCTCACGAATCTCCTAAAGTTATGACAATACCTCTGATAATACTTGCTGTTTTATCTGTTATTGGTGGTTTTGTTGGAATTCCTGAAGTGTTCTCTGGTGAACACGGAAATCAATTTCATAATTGGCTAAGTCCGATTTTTGCAAATGCCGAAAGAAAGTTAATGCAATTTGGATTCCATACACATTTAGAAGAGATTCTTTTAATGGTTTTATCAGTGATTATTGCAGGAGGTTCAATTTTATTTGCAAGATATGTTTACTTAAAGTCTCCTAAAATTGCAGATAGTGTATCAAGTAGATTTTCAGGACTTTACAAAACTCTATGGAACAAATATTACGTTGATGAAATTTATGATGCAATTATTGTAAATCCTATTGTTGTGGTTTCAAGAAATTTTCTTTGGAAATTTACTGATGGAAAAATAATTGATGGTTTGATTCATTCAACTGCAAAGCTAATTGATGTATCAGCATCTTACTTAAGAAAGTTTCAAAATGGTATAGCTCAGTTCTATGCCTTAATTATGGTTTTTGGTATCGCAATTACTTTATTTTGGATAATAATGAGTTTTTAATCTATGGAAAATAATTTATTACTGACATATCTGATTTTTACTCCACTAATTGGTTCTCTGATAATCTTATTAGTTAAAAATGAAAAAGTCTCTCTGATTAAAAACCTGGGATTAGTATTCAGTCTGATTGCGTTTATTATTTCACTTGTAATTTTCTTCTCTTTTGATAGTAATAATTCAGACTTTCAATTCATTCATAAATTAAAATGGATTGAAGGAATAAATGTTTTTTACTTCGTTGGAATTGATGGGATTTCACTTTTACTAATATTATTAACGACTTTTATCACTCCTTTAACTTTGATTTCAAGTTGGTCAAGTATTGAGCATAAAGTAAAGGAATTCACTTTCTTTATGCTCATTTTAGAAACGGGTATGTTGGGAGTTTTTGCCTCTCTTGATTTATTCTTGTTTTACATATTCTGGGAAGCAATGTTAATTCCAATGTATTTCATAATAGGAATCTGGGGTGGTAAAGAAAGAATTTATGCAGCTATTAAGTTCTTTTTGTACACAATGCTTGGTAGTTTGCTAATGCTTGTTGCAATTATATGGCTTGCAGTTTATTCAGTAAATATTTTAGGTGGATTCACAACTGATTTTACAGAATTGCTAAAAGTTGCTCCATCAATTACAAGAGATTTGCAGATATGGATGTTTCTTGCTTTCGGATTAAGCTTTGCAATAAAAGTTCCACTTTTCCCATTTCACACCTGGCTTCCGGATGCGCACGTTCAGGCTCCCACGGCTGGTAGTGTAATTCTTGCCGGAGTTTTGCTTAAAATGGGAACTTATGGTTTACTGAGATTTAATTTGCCTCTGTTTCCCGATGCAACTATCATAATAGCTCCTTATATATCTGTATTAGCAGTCATTGGAATTATTTATGGTGCTTTGGTTGCGATGGTTCAGACAGATATGAAAAAGTTGGTCGCTTATTCTTCCGTTTCGCACTTAGGTTTTGTTGTTCTCGGAATTTTTGCAATAACAACAGAGTCAATTCAAGGTGCAGTTATTCAAATGGTAAATCACGGGCTATCTACCGGAGCATTATTTCTTTTAGTGGGTGTTATTTATGAAAGAACTCACACCAGAGAAATTGCCGAGTATGGTGGAATTGCCAAGGTTGTTCCTTTCTTTTCATTTGCTTTGTTATTCGCATCTTTATCTTCTATTGGATTGCCGGGATTAAATGGATTTATCGGTGAATTTTTAATTTTACTTGGTTCTTTCAAATCAGGTGTTCTAAATAGCTGGTGGTTTACAGTTTTTGCAGCATCAGGAGTAATTTTCGCAGCAGTGTATTTATTATGGATGTACCAAAGAGTAGTTTTTGGTGAATTAAAAAATCCCAAACTTGAAAAACTTACTGATATGAATTCCAGAGAAATATTTGTTTTAATTCCGATTTTTATTTTCATAGTTTGGATAGGAATTTATCCATCTACATTTCTTAATTTGTCTGAAAAGGCAACAAAAAAAGTTATTTATCAGGTGAATAATCCTGTCAATGTTACAAACATTATAGGTAAAAAATAAGAGTAAAATATGTTTAATAATTTGCAAGAGTTTTACAACTTTCTTCCAATGATTCTGATAGGTACAGGAATATTAATTTCTGTGACAGTTGAACTATTTTCAAAGAAAAGCCTGACGTTCTTAAGTTGGTTTTCTATCGTTCTTTTCTTTTTAGTTGGAATAATTTCTCTTTGGAATATTGATTCGAAATCAGTTATTCTCCAAAATATGGTTGCAACCGGAGGATATGTAAATATTTTTTATGCTTTGTTTAGCTTTACTGGAATGATAGTTTGTTTACTTTCAATTGATTATTTGAAAAAATATGAAGCACTTTTTGGTGAATATTACATTCTCCTGCAGACTTCAATTCTTGGAATGATGTTAATGGCTGCCGCAAAAGATTTATTCGTTATCTTTTTAGGATTAGAATTGATGTCAGTTTCTTTTTATGTTTTAGCAGGAATAAACAGAAAAAGAGGAAATGCAATAGAAGCCTCTCTTAAGTATTTCTTACTTGGTGCATTTGCTACAGGATTTGTTGTTTATGGAATTGCATTGATTTACGGAACATCTCAATCTACTTCAATTGATGTTATTGCTTCAAAGTTTGTTGAATTATCCGGAAATCTTTTATTTATTTCAGGTGTATTATTATTCCTGATAGGTTTTTCTTTTAAGATTGCCGCATTTCCTTTTCATATGTGGGTACCTGATGTATATCAAGGTTCTCCTTCGACCGTTTCAGCTTTCTTTTCCACTGCAGGAAAAACGGCTGCTTTTTCTGCAATAATTGTTTCATTATTTGCATTGTTTACTTCGGGTGCTTCAAAAATTATTACTCCGTATCTGAGTGTAATTTCTGTTTTATCGATGTTTTTTGGTAGTATTGTTGCATTAAGTCAAACCAACATTAAGAGAATGCTCGCTTATTCATCAATTGCAAATGCCGGATATCTGCTGATTGGACTTGCAGCATCAAATTCTGAAGGTATTGCGGGAGTAATCTTTTATTTAACTGCTTACTCATTGATGAATTTAGGTGCGTTTGGAATTGTAAGTATAATTGAATCAAAAGAAGAAAAGAATCTTGAAATAAATGATTATGCCGGATTATCAAATAAACAACCTTTACTTGCTGGTTTGTTATCACTTTTGATGTTTTCATTAGCCGGAATACCGCCTTTTGCCGGATTCTTTGGTAAGTATTATATCTTTATGGCAGCTATCAAATCTGATTTGACAATACTTGCTATTCTTGGAGTTCTTTCAAGTGTTATCAGTGTTTATTTTTATTTACGTATTGTAGTGCTGATGTATTTCAAAGAATCAGATTTAGAATTGGGTCTCTATAAATCCAACTCTGGACTATTAGCTTTATTCATTTCAGTTTTATTAATTATCATACTGGGAATTTTCCCTGGCTCGTTCTTAAATATAATTAATTCTGCACTTTAAGTCTAAGCCTGGGTTTTTATTTTTAATTAAAAGAACAGACTAATTGTGATCCCGTTATATTCAACTGAACAAATCAGAAATTTTGATTCATTTGCAATCAACTCCCTTAACGTCCCTGGCATTGTTTTAATGGAAAATGCTGCCAAAAATATTTCTAAAATAATATTAGAGAAATTTGAGAATCTGAAGTCAGTTGGAGTTATTTGTGGAAAAGGGAATAATGGTGGAGATGGATTTGCAGTTGCAAGGCATTTATCAAATTATGGGTTGAGAATCACTTGCATTCATTTAGGAGATGAAGATGAAATGAGTGATGATTGTCGAACTAATTATAAAATTCTATCTAATATTTCAAAGACCAGAAAAAATGTTACAATTAAAAAATTCAGATCACTAAATGATATAGCAAAACTTAAAAACACTGACGTGATAATTGATGCAATTCTTGGCAGTGGATTTTCCGGTGAGTTAAAAGAGCCAATCTTATCAATTATAAAAAAAATAAATTCATACTCAAATAAAAAAGTTGCAATTGATGTTCCAACAGGACTAAATTCTGATAGTGGGTATGGCTCATTAGTTTTCAATGCTGATTTAACAATCACTTTGGGAGAATTCAAGAGAGGATTATTTATTTCAAAAGGTTATGAATCTTGTGGGGAAATATTTTTGGAGGAAATTGGAGTAGGAAGAGATTATTTTGATAAGATCAATACTTCTGCTTATTTAGTTGAACCAGAAGATATCTATTCTTTTTTGCCAAAACGTTCTAAGATATTAAATAAATATTCAGCCGGAAAAGTTTTATCAATATCTGGTTCTTATGATTATCCTGGTGCTGCAATACTTACCTCGGGCTCGGCATTTTTATCAGGCGCCGGAGCAGTGATTTTGGCTGTCCCTGATTTAGTAAAAAAATACATTTATAAGAACTTACCGGAAGTAGTAGTTCAGGTATATGGAAATAAAAATAGTAAGTTCATTACTGCGGACGATTATCAGAACCTTCAGCAAAAAATTAAATGGTCTGATGTAGTTGCAATAGGGCCGGGCTTAGGAAGGCAGAATGAAACTTTAGAATTTGTTAGTTTATTTTTATTAAAACAGGAGTTTAATTATTGCGTAATTGATGCTGATGCCCTTTACGCAATAAAAGAAAAATTAAATAAATATAATTTATCAAATTGCATCTTAACTCCTCACTTAGGTGAATTTAGTTTTTTAATTAATACTCATATTGATGAAATTAAAAAAGACATACTTTATTTTGGAACTGATTTTGCGAAGAAATATAAAACTACTTTAGTTCTTAAGGGAGCCCCTACAATAATTTTTACAAAAGATGGTAAATCATTTATAAATACAACCGGTAATTCTGGTTTGGCTAAATTTGGCAGTGGTGATGTTCTTACAGGAATTATATCGGGATTGTTAGCTCAATCAAAAAATATTGTTCAATCTGCAATTTCCGGAGTTTATATTCAAGGCCTTACAGCCGACGTATTAAGATCTGAAAAATCTGAGTATAGTTTAATGAGTTCAGATTTGATGAAAAATATTTACAAGTCAATAAATTTTTTACGAGGTTCTTCTGTTTAATAATCATAAAATTAGAATTCTTTTTTTCATAAAATTGCCTTTGATTATACACTGGATTACTATTTTGATATTAACATCTCTTCCTTCAGAAAGTCTTCCAAATATGAGCTTGGGTGATAAAATTGACCATTTTTTAGCATATTTTGTTTTAGGATTTCTGTTGTATCTAAATTTTCTTTTTCAGGACACTATTAAATTCATAAAATCAAATCCTTTTATTTCTTCTTTGATATTTGCTTCATTATATGCACTCTTTGATGAGTTACATCAGATATTCATACCCGGAAGATATGCTGAATTTATGGATTGGCTTGCTGACTTTATTGGTTCTTTTATTGGAATTTCTTTAGCATCAATTTTAGTTTATTTATTCAAAGAGAATATATTCAAATTTTTTAATAAAAAGTTGGAAACAATTTCCAATTAAAATAGTAAAATTTATAAAAATAAGTGATTTGATAATTCAAAATCATTTTTTATGTTAGAACCACAAAATTTCGAATTAAGGAGTAAAAATGCCTTTAAGAAAAACAAAAAGTGCTGATTTAATGGCTAAATACAGGAGAGTATTTGAAATCAGTATGATATTGTCTTTATTCTTACTGATTGTTGCATTCAAATACTTTCCTGATTTATCAGGGTCTAAAGTTAAATTAGAAGGTCCGCAGGAATTATTTCAAGTAGAGGACATTCAACAAACAAAGCAGGAAAATAGGCCACCACCTCCTCCAAAACCTCCGATCCCTATTGAAGCTCCTTCTGATGAAGTTTTAGAGGACATTGAAATAGGTGAAACTGAAATTGATGTAACTGCAGAAATGCCAGCACCTCCACCACCTCCAAAAGAGGACAAAAAAATTGTTGAAGAAGAACCACAATATTTCGTTGCAGTTGAAGAAATGCCGGAACCAATAGGCGGTATAATGGCAATTCAACAAAAAATTGTATATCCTGAAATTGCAAAAAGAGCCGGTGTTGAGGGTAAAGTGTATGTTTTGGCTTTCGTTGATGAAAATGGTGACGTTCGTGATGCCAAAATAATTAAAGGTATTGGTGCTGGTTGTGACGAAGCAGCTTTGGAAGCTGTTAAAAAGACCAAGTTCAAACCCGGTAAGCAAAGAGGTAAAGCTGTAAGAGTACAGGTATCAATTCCCGTTGTATTTAAGTTACAATAAAAATTATTCATAGTTTAACATCAAGTGTCACACTTTATTCTTTTAAGTGTGACATTTTTTTTTGATATTCTCAATCAAATAAATGTAGTCTGTTATGATAGAAAATAAACATTGGTTCGTTCTCTATACAAAACCTAATCAGGAAAAGAAAGCAAAAGAACAATTAGATAAACTGGCTATAAATAACTATCTCGCTGTTGTTAAAAAGAAAAAAAAATGGAGTGATAGAGTTAAACTTGTTGAAGAAGTAGTCTTAAAGAGTTATATTTTTATCAACAGTGATGAAAAACAAAGAATTCAGGCATTGGAGCTTCCTTCAATAGTAAGATGTGTATTTGATAGAGGTAAACTGGCTATAGTTCCTGATTGGCAAATTCAAAATTTGAAAAATTTTTTACTCAAAACTGAAAATATTTTCTTATCAGATGAAAAATTAGAAGGGAAAAAAGTTTTAATTAAAGATGGACCTTTTTGCGGTATAATTGGAACAATTAGTAAACATCTAAATCGAAATTATCTTTCAATATCCCTTGATTTTCTCAATAGAAATATTACAACAATAATTTCTCAAGAAAACATAGAGTTAATAGAATCATTAAGTGAAATTATTGAAGATACTGAACAATTAAATAAAAAAATGACTGAGAAACTTTTTGAGTTAAGTTAGAACTACTTATAAAACTCATTATCCATAATCTTTTCTATTCCATTCTTTCCAACAGAAGTTAAAATTCTTTTAGCTCTTATGAATGCATTATCACGATACTCACTGTAATAAGGTTTGGCTTTGTTGAAACTATTAATTCTT